>CAZMYK010000857.1:0-2097 GCA_964570435.1 uncultured Saprospiraceae bacterium
ATTTCATTTTTGACTCTTTCTAGTCGCTGGTGTTTTTGTTCAGGCATTCTTTTAATTATACCGATTCTTTGAAAGCTGTATAAGCACCGCTTTATGGCACGCTCAAATTCTCCTCCCTAAATTTTCGTATGGGAATTTAACAAAAAGGAGCTATTTCAAACAATAATGAAATAGCTCCTCTACTAGTAGTAAGAATTATTCGATGAATTCCTATTCCGCCTGACTTTCGTACTTCTCTTTGAATTTATTATAAAGTCTTTGTTGAAGTGCCTCTAACTGGACTTCTCGTCCCTGGATGAATGAATAATTCACATCATTGGTTCTCATATCAAGAATGTCTCCTTCTGATATCACGATATTAGCATCTTTGCCAACTTCGAGTGTCCCGGTTTTGTGATCAATACCCAGAATTTTAGCTGAGTTAGAGGTAATCATCTTGAGCGCATCCTCTTTATCTAGACCGTAAGCAGCGACAGTTCCTGCATAGAACGGTAGGTTTCTTGCACTAGATACATCTCCAGAACTGGAAGTAAGCCCCACCAAAATACCCTCCGCGTCCAGCATTCCAGCTAAGCGATAAGGTAAGTCAACATCTTCATCATCACGACTCGGGCGCCTATGTACATTATCGAGTAATACTGGTATGCTATTCTCCTTGAGCAACTCCTTCACCTCCCAAACCTGATCTCCTCCTGTAAGTACTATCTCAGGAATACCTGCTTCCTTTAAAGTCTGAATACCGTCGATAATCTGTTTTGGAGAGTTTGCAAACATAAAAATGGTTTTCTCACCTGAGAACACAGGAACCATGGCTTCCAATACAAGGTTTGTCTTGACGGCTTTTGTATTCATGTAGGATTTGGCATCTTCTAAGAATTTAACAAACTCCTTGACTTGCTTATCATAATCTTTATTCACTCTTCTTGCGGTCTCACCCAACCACCATCTAGGACCATAACTTGGCGATGGCCAGTTCATATGAATCCCATCATCCAATTTATAAAGAGCGTCTTCCCAGTTCCAAGCATCGAGTTGCATTACGCTACTAGTACCTTCTATTCGTCCTCCAACCGGGCATACCTGCACAATCTGTATCCCGTTAAATTTCATCGTTGGGATGATCTCAGAATCGGTATTGTAGGCAATCGCAGTTCTTACGTGAGGTTTAAAATCCCCAGTCTCTGCAAAATCTCTAGTAGCTCTTACCGCACTCACCTCTACTAGGCCTAGCTTAGAGAAGGGCAATATCAAACCTGGATAGATGTGTTTGCCTTCCGCTTCTATTTGACGATACTTGGACAGATCTATTTCGGAAGTAATCGCATCGTTTACAGAGGTGATTTTTCCTTCTTGGAAAGTAATAATTGCTTTGTTGATCACCTTACCATTCCCCAAGTGAGCTGTTCCATTCACAATTGCTATGGGTTCACTTTGAGCCGGAGCTGGTGCTGGCACTTGCGCCCATCCAGCTATTGCTGCAAAGAGCGCTATGGTCAATATCAATCCTTGCTTAGTCATTATGCTCATTATTTGAAGTGAATGTCTCATTTACCAAATCCTCACAATCAAACCTGTGTTTTTCTTTTTTCTTAGGTTTCTGCGTTTTTGCTCCGCCATTTTTAGCATCTCTCATCTTACTTATAAGTCTTGCCCTCTCAGTAGCAATTCTCTGTCTCAGCTCTATATCTCTTTCCTTGCTGAAGTAAACCCTACCATCTACCAGAGTCATTTCAGGTTTGGCATATATACTTAAAGGGTGGTCATTCCAAAGAACAATATCTGCGTCTTTACCTGATTTCAAACTCCCCATTCGATCATCTAGATGAAGAAGTATGGCTGGATTAATAGTGACTAGTTTCAATGCCTCCACTTCGCTCATGCCACCATATTTGATCGATTTTGCAGCTTCTTGGTTGAGCCTTCTCGCCATTTCAGCATCATCAGAATTGATGGCGGAGATCACTCCGGCCATCGTCATCAATGACGCATTGTATGGGATCGCATCTTTTACTTCAAATTTATACGCCCACCAGTCTGAGAATGTAGAACCACCTACTCCATGCTCGTCCATTTTATCAGCTACCTTATATCCTTCGA
>CAZMYK010000858.1:0-2096 GCA_964570435.1 uncultured Saprospiraceae bacterium
CATGTTTAGGCCCATCTTACGATAAATCCTCCATAGCTGGACGAAGCCTATTCCATACAATAGGGCTGCTACCGCCAAAATTACTACCACAGGTAGGTTACTGATGTTCCAAATCATCATAACAGCAAAACTAGCTATGAAGAAGGCAACCCATGCCATTTTGTGTTTAAGTCGGGTTTTCAAGGTGTCAATAGAACTGCTAGACTTTTTGTAAATCGCTTCCATAATGTCTTCTTTTTTTATACTAGTGTTAGTAAATTTTTCTTCTTCGATCTTGGTCCATTGTTCATAGATGTTCATATTTCAGCTTTTTTAAGTTGATCAATAATTGAGGACTTGATTCTATGAATTTTCACATTTACGTGGTTAACTTTTAGCCCAGTTATTTCTGCAATTTCTGGATTCTTATAACCATCTAAGTGCAAGGTGATTAGCATTCGGTCTACCTCCTTTAGTTGCTTGATGATGAGGTAGAGCATTTCGTGATCGCTGCTAGGGTTATTTGCAACTTCCTGGTTTGGCATTTTTGCAACGAGCTTGGCCTTCTTTCTATGATCTTCCTTCTTACGATAGGTCAATGCTGTATTAAGACATATTCTATATAGCCAAGTGCTAAAGGCAGATTCCCCACGAAAATTTGCAAACGATTTCCATGCTTGACAAAGGATTTCCTGGTGCATGTCCTTTCTCTCATCTTCCGAATCCACATATAAGCCAATGACCTTGTGTATGATTGCTTCATGATTCTGGATTTGAGCTATAAATTCTTCTTCCACAATTTCTAATTTACACTCCGTTAGTCTATCGAAGATTGAAAAAATTACAGTCGGGAAGAAAAAAAATAAAAAAAGGCCATGAAACATCCGTTCCATAGCCTTCCTCCAACTACTTTATTTCTTAGAACCTGTTTCTCAAAGCGGTAGCTTGCTGGTAATCGAGATAGTAAACTAGCCTTACTGAAATGCTATTATTCTCAGGGAAGCTGCTTAGGTTACCAAGGTCATCAAAGTAACTTCTTTGTGAATAATCAAAGGCTCTTTCATCGACAACACCGGAAATATTGTTCTTCCAGTTGACAATAATGTCACTACCTGGAGCAAATCTCCATCGGTAATTGAGATCTATGTTAAGCAGCGAGAAGCTAAAGTCATTGAACTCGTTATAGTCGGTAGCTCCTAGTTTTCCATCCTCCATTAGCAAGTTGAAGCTTGAATAATGCACATTTGACCAGTAGTGTCTTAATCTGAAATCCAGGCTCATCTTGTCCGTAAATGTGTATGCTGCAGATAAACTATTGGTAACGGTGGTTCTGTTCCTCCGGCCAAATATGATATCGTCATCTTGTATCGATACAAATCTAGGATCCCTTTTAGCATAGTCGTAAAATGTTTCAAACTCTATTACTAGCTTTTCATTCACCTGCCATTCGGGATTAACGATAAAGAAAGATGCGTCTCTGTTGTGCTCATGGTAGTCCAAATAACCAAGGATAAAATTCGCCCTTAGCGGCTTCCTATCATCTGTCCCAACGTAGATACCTACATTGGCCCAAGATTGCTCTTCGTAGAACCTCCCCCATACGCGAGGTTCGAAGAAGTTATAGCTCTTTGGTTCAAAGTTAGACCATAGATTTAATTCTAGGAACTTGTGAGTCCTCATCCAGAATCCAGTATTGAAATGCATGTCTGAAAACTCATTAGGGTTGATGATTCGAGTATAGTTGTAGTTCATCCAAAAGTTACCTCTATTGAAGATGCCAAAACTATCCACCTCGCTATATACAGCATGAAAACCAAGTTCTCGATTGTTTCCGAAACGTTGGAAACCTAGGTCGTTAGGGTCAAAGTTCTCGCCAGTCTGCTCGTAGTAGGCTCCATAAGTGAACTTACCACTAATCTTCCGAATTCCACCTTCATATGAAAGGCCATACTCATTATCGTCCTCGCTATAGTATTTTTGCGATACAGCACCTTCACCAGAAACACTCCAAGATTGCTTCTTATTCTTGAAATTGAATTGTGTACCAGTTACATTGGCGTCATAGAATGAGTGTCCAAATCGGGTCACATTTTTGTTTACCAGTGATATCGGTGAGT
>CAZMYK010000859.1:0-2089 GCA_964570435.1 uncultured Saprospiraceae bacterium
AACTGCATACCATCGATTCGTGAGTACCGAAGTTTCGCAGGTGTGGGACATTCATGATTACTTCCGGAACAGCATCAAGGCCAGAACCTCCCATTTGTGGTACACAACCAAACTCAACTGGATTAGGATCTGAGCAAGGAAATCCATCGAAGGGTGTTGTAATAATTGAGGTTTGACTGACAATTGTGTTGTCTTCATTGTCGAAGTCAATATCGAATGTGAAGACTTCAATTTGGTCATTTGCGGGTCCTCCTTCCCATGAGCTGTCATTCAATAACAGAGTAATGGGCCTATTGTCATAAGGTAGACTTGTTCCATTCAAGTCAACTGGAGTTGTAACATAAAAACCTGCTTCTGTATCATTATTTCCAGGGATCTCGATTCGCTGCATCTGCACTTCTTCATTGCCATTGTACATCGCTTGGAGGTCGATGAAGTATTGGTGAAGTGATCCGGCTCCTTCTTCGTTCGAAGTGAATGTAAGAAATTCTGGACTTAGGCCATACTTGGGATAGTCTGGGAAGGTAGGTGTGCTGAAGTTATAAGCAGTGTAAGGACCTAGTGGATCTCCATCATCCGTAATTGCAACTAGGATGTTAGCTGGGTCAGAGAACTCAGTTAGTAACCATCTGTCCACATTTTCGTCATACAAGACAATTGGGTCACCTACTGATGCTTGCGAAAATTCAGTCCAGAGTGTATTGGCAGCAAATTCTTCGATCAAGTTTCCTTCTAGGTCAAATACCCCTACATCTGTTTGGTTAATCATCTGTACATAGAACTTATCACTTACGTCACCACTGGGATCGTGGGGAGATCCAGCGTCACCTATACCGTCAACATTTACAAATGCTTCTACATCGATAGACTGACTTGAAAACTCTTTTTGACGAATGGGATCTGGCCCCTGGTGCTCTAAGACATGGTGTACTGCCTTGCTTTGTCCTCTTCTATCTTTGAAGTTGTCAGGTACTTGTTTGTGCCTTCTGTTCTTTTGGCGCTTTAAAGCTGAGGTCTTAGATTGTTTTTTTAATTCTCGGATGGGCCTTGAATGACCTAATTTAATCAGCTTGGAACTGGAAACTTGTATTCCTTCGACCTCTTTGGTCATTGATTGTGAATAGCCAGCCAAAGCGATAAGCAGTAGTAAAATAAGTAAGTAACACTTTTTCATATTAAATTTTTAATAAGTTCTGTTAAGATAGATTTGGTTAGTTTTTCTTAACATTGGTTGTAGTCTTGACCTTTATGTCTGTCGACTTAGGCTTGGTAAATGTGACAATCTTTTCATCCTCCTTCATCATTGCTTCAAGCTTAGAAATTTTCTTAGCTGTGGTGGAGAAAGTCACTGCATACTGGTTTTTCGATCTGCTATTTTTTTTAACTCCATTAGCATTGTAGTCCTTGTAGTAATTTTCTAAATGATCCCCTACGACATCTTTTTTTAAAAGGACGTTGTAGGTAACTTTTTGCAGTTCTTCCGTTTTGATAGTCTTACATGCATTAATAGAAATAAGTGACAATAATAAACATGAGGCAGCAATAAATATTTTCATTTCGTTCTTAATTTTGCTCTAATGAAAGAATTTTATCTCGCTTATCCTAGCTGAAAATCAATGATTTATGGAAATATGGTTAAATGCCACTTTCTTCCTAAAAAAGAGAATTTGGGATAGGGGATGGGTGCTGGTATTCCTACAAGTAATTTGCTTGAATCACATTTTACTACGCAGTGCCTCCAAGAAGGTTTCTGCTACTAGAGCATTTCCCTGACTATTGAGATGCACTCTGTCATATGTTAGAATCCCTTTTTCTGAGTTGTCTGAATTGTGCTTTTTATTATACACAAGCATTTTTGCTCTAAGATCTATCAAGCCCGTTCCATTTTTTGAAGCAAGGTCTGCGATTAACTTAGAATATTGATTAAGATCTCCATCCAAGGTATTACTATAGTCAATCTTTTCGCCGATTACTCCAGGTGTGACTAGTATTAGATCAATATTACGAGACTGCATGGTATCGATTATGGCTTGGTAAAAACGAACAAATTTGTCAGATATCTAGGAACTTTATCTTATCGCTTTCAAGG
>CAZMYK010000860.1:0-2084 GCA_964570435.1 uncultured Saprospiraceae bacterium
TCCACAAAGTTCTATCCAAGCCGTAATCTTTTCTTGCCTTGATGATTCGCTTAAGTACCTTGTACCAAGGTAGCCTCCCCAACTATGTCCCATTAGAAATATCTGCTCCGCGTTGTCATATTTAAACTTCACAAAGTCAATCACCTTGTCGAGGTCATTTGCTAGCATTTCTTCGCTTAGTCCTGCATCATTATTACCATGAGAGAACCCACCTCCTCTTTGGTCATAGAAAACAAGGGCATAGTCGTTATACATTGCTTTGAAGTCTTCTGCAATGGCATTGCTAATACCACTAAGTATAGGGCCCCCGTGGACGAAGACTACGAAAACCTTAGAGTCCGTGCTACCTCTTACCCACACAGGCATATCTACATCATTGTTTCTGACATAGAACTCATCAGAATACTGACCACTGACATCTGCATCCTTGTAACAAGAGGTCATAAGAGTAGCAATTAGAAATAGAATTACATATTTCATTGTTATTATTTTGTCGCGTTAAAGAAATAGTGTCCACCAAACCAAAGATTGGGTACAATTGGTGAGCCAGGAAGATTTGGCTGTGTAATGCCTGCTCGCACGTTGATTGAAAATGGATGTCGTTTTTCAATCCACTGCTTACCTATTCCTATTCCAAACCTCCAATGGAACTTGTTTCTACCGGGGAAACTCACCTCTTCGAAGGATCCCTGTGAATTAGCCGAATAGGTTTCATTGGCAAGAGCAACGCGTAGGAAGTGGCCACCTACAAATGTGTTGAACTCATAGCCTCCATTGCTAATTGTCTTTACGACTAGGTCGGATCCAGCAAGTAGGCCAGTGTGGTTATTCCAAAGGTGGTATGCGCTGATTGAAGGGGCAAGGCCAAGATTGAATTTTCTGACCTTTCCGGACTTCCATTTTTTGCTAGCACTTATAAGATCGTGGTGTAGTGCTAGTTCTACCCCTGGATGGAAGTAGTTATAGGCATTGTAATAGAGTGCAAGTGAAGTCTGACCCTTACTTTGTGAAGATATCAGTAGGCCTGCAAGAAGGAATAGTATTCTAAGCTTCATAATCCAATTTTGTCTCAAATAAATTATGCTCCAAAAGTATCCCTTTTGATCTCACCATAGTTTACAAATGCAGTGACTTCCTAGAAAACCACATGAAGAAGGTAAAATCAAAGGTGAACAACATTTGCATGCACCTACCGCGGATCATTTTTCCGATTTTGACGTTCATGGTCTATTTTTCTCAATTGACTTGGCGAAAATTGGAATTCACGTGCTATTTCTTCTAGAGACAAAATCTTAATCTTAGCTTTAGTGTTAATGAAGTTCTTACGGCAGATCAAGAAGTCAGATTGGATGATCATCTTTTTTTATTATGCAATTGCATTAGCTGTGGAGGTGCCCCTTGACATGTTAGAGGACCAGCGACAAGGGGTAGGTAATTCACTAGTGAAGATCGCTGGCTTGAATATCTGCGACTATCTGATCGATATTCTGATGGAATTGTTACTCGTCTTTGTTGTGTTCAATCATTTCTTTATGCAAAAGAAGTACATCCTTGGAATTGTTCTTGCATTGGCCTTACTGCAGGTCCAGACCTTTATTCAGCCCATCTTTCTCCCTTCTTTGTATTCTGAAGGTCTTCCGCTACACTATGAGCATCTATTTACACAAACGGTGTATAATGTACAAGCTGTGAGCGCTGTTTGCCTACTCCTAATTGCTAAGCGATTCTACGAAAGTAAGAATGAGATCATCGAACTGCAGAAGGAAAAGAAAGACCACCAATTGAAGTGGTTAACTGCGCAAGTAGATCCACACTTTCTTTTCAATAATCTTAATATCCTCGACATCCTGATTAGAACAGAACCGGGCAAAGCTAGTGTCTACACCCAAAAGCTGTCTTCACTATATCGCTATATGTTAAGACACAAGGACCAGGATGTAGTGAAACTAGTGGATGAGATTAATTTTGTCAAGGACTACATCTACCTACTGGAACAACGCTTTGATTCCCTTTTTATGTTCGATCTTCAGGCTGATCTGCAAGATGATTGGAAGTATTTAATTCCTCCTGCCGCAACTCAGACC
>CAZMYK010000861.1:0-2081 GCA_964570435.1 uncultured Saprospiraceae bacterium
CAAGGAATTGTCCGAGGCTTCTATTAAGTATTATTATTACAATAGAGCATCACAAGAATTAACATCTGAATATGCAGGACCTTGGGCACGACCCTTGGGGCATCCTGATGATGAGGTAATCGTTCATGCTTCAGCAGCTTCGGCTGAAAGACCTACAGGAACGATCATTTCCTCGCCGAAGGGTTGGTATGATGCTGGAGATTATAATAAGTACATTGTGAATAGCGGCATTTCGACCTATACCTTGTTAGCAGCATATGAACATTATCCAGATTACTATGATGCCCTGACAATTGATATACCTGAGCTAGGTGGTGACTTACCGGATCTTCTTGACGAGGTAACTTGGAACTTGGATTGGATGTTAAGTATGCAAGATCCTTCGGATGGTGGGGTTTACCATAAACTGACAGGACTGAGCTTTTCTGGCATTATCATGCCGCATCAATATAACTTCGATCGCTATGTTGTACAAAAAACGACTGCTGCTGCCTTGAATTTTGCAGCTGTCTTGGCAACAGCTTCTAGAATTTTTGACGAATTTGAAAGTGCGAGACCGGGCTACAGTGCAGAATTATTAGAAGCTGCAAGGAAAGCCTATGACTGGGCTGTAGCAAATCCAACTGTCTTCTACCAGCAACCTAGTAATGTACAAACTGGTCAATATGGTGATGGCTATGTACAGGATGAGTTCGTTTGGGCAGCTTCAGAATTATTCATCACGACTGGAGAGGCAACCTATAGATCGCATATTATAGAAAATTCGATAGGAAATGGGGTACCTGCATGGCCTTACACTTCTCCCTTGGCCTTAATTTCCTTGTCGCATCACGCTTCAGACATCGAAAATGAAATTAATATATCAACTGTTTCAAATAAGCTCTTAGTCACTGCAAATCAGCTCAGATCGGCTGTTCAGCAATCCGCACTTCGCGTGGCAATGAGTAATAACAGTGACTATGTATGGGGTAGCAATGGAGTGGCCGGAAATCAGATAATGATTTTGATACGTGCCTACGAATTTACCCAGGACGAAAGCTACTTAGATGCAGCGTATACGGGGATGGACTATCTACTTGGCAGAAATGGGACAGGCTTTTGCTATGTTTCAGGCTTTGGTGACAAATCTCCGAGAAGACCACATCATAGACCTTCAGAAGCAGATAATGTAAGTGATCCAGTTCCTGGAATGGTTGCAGGAGGGCCTAATCCAGGACAGCAAGACAATTGTTCTGGCTATCCGAATAGCAATCCAGCTTCCTCCTATGTCGATAGTTGGTGTTCCTATGCATCTAATGAAGTGACGATCAATTGGAATGCACCACTTGCATACTCAATAAACGCTTTACAATTCTACCAAACTGGGCTTCCATCTTCGATACAAGACATCGATTCAGATACGCCACAAAATTTGGAGATTTATCCCAACCCAGGAAGAGGCAATGTCTATCTTCCAATACTTGCAGAAAATGCTGGGCAGAGATTAGAGATCTTTGACCTTTCTGGAAATTTGGTTCATCGTGATATCAGCACCGCATCTGCAAGAGTCGATGTTTCTGACCTTCCAGCGGGAATATATGTTTTCAATGTCTTCGATGGAGAGACCGTCAGCATAGGAAAGTGGGTGAAGATCGAGTAGTTAGCTATATATCATGCTAAGTGCAGTTAACTGATGTTTATTCTAGTGCGTCATTGGAAGAATTGATGTAAGTGCAAGTTTAAGATCTTGTCTCTAGACCTCACTATGAAATTTGGTATTTTTAATGACATGTTTCTGAAATACGGATCGAAAAAAAGGAAGCCTTTGATTAAAGAATAGCTAGTTTCGAGGAAGTAATCTATGGCCCATTTCTTATCTAGGCTTTCTATGTGGTCTTGCCGACTACACTTCAGAATAATCTTCTTCGAAGCTGGAAATAAAGTCGTGGATGTACTTTTTATTTCTTTGTTCTGTCCTAACTCCCAGGTAGTGTGTCCGTTTCAAACCCTTCTTGCCAATCCGTTTCAGCACCAAATTACTGCTTAACTTGAATGGACTCAATTGCCACTTTGGAGCGCACATAATTCCCATATTCGCAGTT
>CAZMYK010000862.1:0-2079 GCA_964570435.1 uncultured Saprospiraceae bacterium
ATTTTCCCAGTCAACAGCATAATTATAGTTTAAAGAAGGGTAAGCTGGAATCTCAACCGTCCTATCATCAGAATAACCAGGATTATCAGTTTGCCAGACCATCAATAAGTCTTGAGCATCAGCAGGAATTGCTAGAAAGAAGAATGCAAGGAGCAATAAGACTCTACATAGATTTTCAATTATGGCCAGCATTGGTTTTGAGTTTTAGGTAATAAAAGTAAGATAGACTTTTTATTTAGGAGAGAAAAATCTTGACTTGTGCAAAAGAGCAGCGTTTGTTTTCTTTGCCTAATTACATCACCACCTTTTCGGCATATAGGGATACCTGACCTTGTATTGTTCCAAGACCATTTCACCAAGCACTTCTCGAAATTGAGAAATGTTCTCCTTTGAAATCGCAGAAACGAGTAAGGAGGTAGAACCATAGTTGTTTTCTAAGTGCTGCCGAATTCCCGACTCAATCTCCTCTCTTTCTTCGACAGTGAGGAGGTCATCAAAGTTCTTTTCTCTATATAAATCCAGCTTGTTAAATACCATCAAGGTGGGTTTGTCTTCTACACCAAGATCCTTGAGCGTCTTATTCACAGTTGCAATATGGTCTTCATATTCCGTATGCGCCATGTCTACAACATGGACCAAGACATCTGATTCTCGAGTTTCATCAAGAGTAGACTTAAAACTTTCAATCAAGTGTGTAGGTAGCTTTCTGATAAATCCTACGGTATCTGAAAGTAAAAAGGGCATTGACCCGAAGACCACCTTCCTAACTGTCGTATCCAAGGTCGCAAAGAGTTTATTCTCAGCAAAAACTTCAGACTTACTTAGGATATTCATGATGGTGGACTTACCTACATTCGTGTAACCAACTAAGGCAACTCTAATTAGATCTCCCCTGTTTTTTCTTTGGGTCTGATTCTGCTTATCTATTTTTTCTAGACGAGCTTTTAGCTTTGCAATCTTATCTCTGACGATCCGTCTATCAGTTTCTATTTCCATTTCTCCCGGTCCACGCATTCCGATTCCCCCTCTCTGTCTTTCAAGGTGGGTCCACAGACCTCTTAACCTGGGGAGGAGGTACTGCATTTGTGCAAGTTCAACTTGGGTTTTTGCTTGAGCTGACTGAGCTCTTCCAGCGAAAATATCTAAGATTAAAGAAGACCTATCGACTATTTTAATCTTCAATTCTTCTTCTATAATATTTGTCTGCTTTCCAGTTAAGTCGTCATCGAAAATGATAAGGCTCACCTCCTTGTCCTCGATAAATTCCTTGATTTCGTGAAGTTTTCCGCTACCAATAAAGGTCCTAGAATCCGGTCTTCTAAGTTTCTGTGTGAAAATTTTCAGGGTTTGTGCGCCGGCAGTATTGGCAAGGAATTCCAACTCGTCCAGGTATTCCAAAACTTGGGCCTCAGTCTGTCCATCACGAATCACTCCCACTAGCACCGCGTACTCAGTTTGCTTTGCTATTCCCTTCTTCTTCTCCTTGCCGATATTCCAGTTATCACTCATCTATTCATTTTCGATTACCTGTAGAAACCGTTGCGAAATTAAGGAAATTTGTTGGAGTAGAAGCCATTGGACGATTTGGGGGATTAAATGAGGTGAATTCCTTTTTTGAAGCCCATTACTTCAACCAGGCTTCCGGATTTTGAGTTTTGTTGTCCTTCCAGATCTCGAAGTGTAGTTCGCTACTTCCTTCTTTTACCTCTAGGAGACCTATAGATTGACCCCTTGCTACCTTTGAACCCTTTGATAAAGAGGTGCTTTCTAATCTTGAATACACTGTGAAGTACTTTCCATGGTCAATAATTACCGTAGTTCCGAAACCCGACATCTTAGATACGCTAACAACTTCACCATCAAATACAACACTTACTGCAGCTTGCAGAGGCGCTCTAATATCTACGCCATTATTGTTGATGGTGAGATTCCGCATTGTGGGGTGGGCTTGCTTGCCGTACTTAGCGGTGACAACTCCCTTTTCAACGGGCCACCCCATGTTGCCCTTCATTTTGTCGAAAGTCGAGGCTGAATTGGCGCTTGAAGTTTCTCCTTTGAAATCTGAAGCAAGTACGGCCT
>CAZMYK010000863.1:0-2077 GCA_964570435.1 uncultured Saprospiraceae bacterium
ACCAGAAAATTCGATATCCATAGTGACGACCATCGCTATCATAGTAGCCTCTTATTCCATCAATGTCTCCTCCTCCCTTGGGAAAGCTGTTCTGAATGATGACCATGTTTTCATGAGAATAGCCGATTTCGAATTCAGTATCTACAAAATCCTCTTCATGCTCCATAGTCGTTTGTGAATAGGAGATAGAGTCGAATGCTAAGACCATAGAATCCTGGAGGACTGACTGTATGGTTGTCATAACCGTGCTTACATCTTTAGAAGTAAGATCCTTTCTTCTAGGTCCACAGGAAAAGATAACTGACAGCGCTAGAATCAATAAAACTGATTTCCAAGAGATGGCCATTACAGATCTCTTTAATAGCTGTTTGCAGATGCTAGCGCCCACTTCTGTCCACAAAGTTGCTACTTGCTTGCTGAGTTCCCATCATTAATACATCTTGAATATTAACGTGCTTAGGCTGCGAAGCCATGAATAGGACAACTTTGGCCACATCTTTCGATTTCAGAGGCTGGAAATCCTCGTAGATTTTCGACTTCTTCTTGTCCCCATGAAAACGCACCAAGGCAAATTCTGTCTCTTCGACATGGCCAGGGCTAACTTGCGAAACCCGGACATTGTATTTGTGTAGGTCTAAGCGCATGCCCTTGGTTAAGGCATCAACAGCATGCTTGGACGCACAGTACACATTTCCATTAGGATAGACTTCATGACCTGCTGTGGAACACACATTGATGATGTGTCCGCGTTTCATATTTACCATATGTGGGCTGATTAGCCGAGTCATATACAGTATGCCTTTTAGGTTGGTATCAATCATCTTATCCCAATCCTTGGTGTCACCCTCGTAGATTGGATCGAAGCCACTAGCAAGACCCGCATTATTCACCAGGACATCAATGTCTAACCATTCTTCCTCTAAGGAACCAATGGCTTTTTTGCAAGCAGATAGTTGCCTCACATCAAAATTGAGACTCTTGACCTTGCTCCCATATTTCAATCGCAGCCGATCCTTGACCTCGTCCAGTCGTTTCTTTCTCCGACCTGTGATAATAAGGTCATATCCCTGCTTGGCAAATTGGACAGCCGTGGCCTTGCCGATTCCAGAGGTGGCTCCAGTGATTAAGGCTATTTTTCTAAGTTTCTTCTTACTCATTTACTAATTCTTTAAGAACTCGATCAAAGTCCTTGGTGAAGGCTTCATATTTGCTTGTCGCAGGACCTGAAAATCCTGTATGGATCTGCCTGACATTCTTCTCTTTGTCAATGAAAACTAAGGTAGGATAGGAGATGATTTTATTTAACATAGGAAGCTTATTAATGGCTTCAGACTTTTCAAAGTAGCCCCCAAGTAGGAGGTCAAATGGAAGGTCCATTTTATCTTCATACCGTTTGAGCGCAGCCAAGGATTTATCATCTTCCCTATAACGCTCAAAGGCAATCCCTAACACATTAAAATCCATTTCAGGGTATTCTTCTATATATGATTTAAGAAAATTCATTTCATCCCTGCAGTTGGGGCACCATGTACCAAAGATAGTAACCAAGAGTGGCTTGCCAGTGAATCTGTCGTCATTAAAGTTCACCCTTTCTCCACTCGTATTTTCAAATTCAAAGAAGAACTTTTCTTGTCCCTTGATAAAGGTTAGATCATTCGGGTCGGTCAGTTCGAAATCCTCATTCTTGCTAGCCTTCCAAGTAGTAAGGTAGTGCTTACCCGATCTAAAGGATCCGATCAGAGAACCGTCGTCTAGAATTTTGGCCTGGAAAAGGAAGGCGTGTGCGCCGTCAAAGCATGATAGGTAGGCCTTATTATCTTGTACCGTACCTTCTAGATACCTATAATCTCCTGTCTCCGTTCTAAAGGTTCCACTCAAGTGGTTGCCTTTCTGGACAAACTCACCAATGCCCATGTACTCGTCTTCAGTACCTAACTCAAAGGTGCTTTCCCACTTCCCGCTTAAGTCAGCTGTAGGCTCTTTACGAAGATTGGTAAATCGATGGTCTCTTCCGAACTCAGCCTTGAAGGGTAACTTATATTGATCCCTATAATTAACGACCCAATATCCCTCCATC
>CAZMYK010000864.1:0-2072 GCA_964570435.1 uncultured Saprospiraceae bacterium
TACTCCACACCTTGCCTAAGTGGTTCGATTAAGCATGCACCTGCATACTCCTTCCAATTTGATTCCTTGTTACCCATGATATTTCTACCATCTCTAAAGCCGACTACGCCTTCTCCGTCAGGATAAGGAACAGGTGCTGGAATACCATCCCACCCGAGGAATCCACATGAGTGGATGTAGTCGGTTGTAGGCTGCGATGCTTGATCCCAATCTGTGGCGCAATTTAATTGGCTTCTTCCTTGGGGGCAACAATTTTGTTCTTCAAAGGAGGGATTGGGGATAAGTGAGGTAGGCGCTTCTCTGTTGCATTCACAGTCCTCATCATTGAGATCTATCAAGCCATCTCCATCATCGTCCAAGGCATTATCACAGACTTCCATCATTGCAAGATGCACTTCCTCCTCGCTAATTAAGCCAAAAGACAAGACAAAGATTAGAAGGCTTAAGGTCAGTCTCACATTCTTACTGATTTATAATGATGACAGGAGCTTGATTCAAACCCACAAGGCGGTCTACAAAGCCCTTACTGAGCGCCTTTTGAAGTGGTGTTTTCTTCTTCCTAATCAACATAAAGACTTCATCATGCTCGGATTCATTAATATAATTTTCAATCGACGGAACAACCACAATGTTGTCATTGGACTGTGCCTTATTATCAGGATCCCTATGTATGAAACGTAGGTCCTTAAATATTTCTTTGAAATCCTTACTGAGATCCTTCGCAAGCTCATAGTTCTCAAAGTGTTGAATCAAGAAGTTCAGTCTGGTGTGTTTCTTGAATTCATAATCTTGTGGGAGAATTAGAATTGGTAGGTCTACCTGATTCATGAGCTTAAGCGCGTTTGAGCTATTGATGTACTTCGACACACCCATGTGTTGACGCGTGGTCATCATCAAAATGTCAGGTTGGTAGCGCTTGATTTTATTCCTGATTCCTTGAACAGGTCTGTTTCTTCGAACGGACGTCTTGATCTTCGTATCGGAATTCAAGAGTTTTTCAAAAACCTTCGCCTTATTAGACAAGATTCCTTTGATGTTCTTTTCATCGTCATCCATTAGTGCCTTCATAGTCTGTGGTAATGCCTTTCCTCTAATCTTCGGCGGCTCGTATGCGTGGTACAGACAGATCTCACTAAATTTTGAATTGCTTTCAAATTTGTTTATCAAAGGGAGTAGATTCAAGTAGTCATAGTGCAGACCAACAGGAATCAGTATTCTCAGATTTTTCGCCATTCTGTGTTACAATTTTTCATTCGTAAAATACAACTAATTTACATAGCCTAGCGAGAATAGAAGAAATTCTACGGGGACAATTTACCAATGATTGGCAACAAGCTAGCTAGAAGTACAAGCCATGTAATTTCCATTCACCAGATGAATTGAATTCTAGGCTCGGAAAAGGAAGCTTAATATGGTTTAGGGCAAAAAATAGTTTCTGAAGAAGAGGTCGATCTGTCTCTATTTTTGTCCAATCAATGTCCAGCGAAAGAAGAAACTGTCTTTTACGCTCTGCTGTGGGTAAGCTTAGGCCACCCCATCTAGTCCTATTCCGGAATTCCCCAAACATCCCATCAGCGCTATATCCCAGAGAAATATTCATCCATCTGGGAAGGGGTGTGCTGGTCGGAAAAGGACTAAAGGAAAACCAATAGGTGTGCCCATTGTAATCGTAGAAAAGGCTTTCAGCAAAGTTATCGCCTAGCATCCCATTCGAAACATCAGCAAATTCTGACCTATAAAAGCTAAATTTGAAATCGACTACTTGGTCATCGAAGAACCATTCTTGACCCACCAAGATTCCTGAGCCGATTGCATTTGCAGCCATGTCTCCCCAGGAAAAGCCCCAACCCTCATAGATTCCATCGAAAATTTCTATTGGTGTCTGTAAGATAAGTCCCATACTTCCACCATAGATGAGGGCTCTTTTTTTATCCACGCCAGCTTTTCGCAACCACTCATAGCAGATCTCCGATTCTACAAAGGCACCGTAAGCGTGTCCAAACTTATCGATCTGCAAGTAGCCCGCGTTATCATTATAGTAGTGAAAAGCCACCCGGGGCACATCTTTGTAC
>CAZMYK010000865.1:0-2069 GCA_964570435.1 uncultured Saprospiraceae bacterium
CTGATCTCCTTCTTGCGCCAGTTTCTGGGATGGAACTGCTTTCGCTTCTTTTGTTTCTTTAGTTTTTCTAGTGGTAAATTTCTCGATTGGATTTTTGATCCCAAGCGAGGGTAAGCTCAAGTCTGCAAATGATAACGACGGATTAAAGTTCCAGATTATATATGCCGCTGTGACAAATAGAATCATTACGAGTAAACCCATGTTCCCCAAGAAGTTGCTCAGCCACAGGTATGAACTTTCACCAAAGGCACCTCCCCACGTAAATTCAGAATTGCTAAATGCAAACTCCAAGCAGAGAGACAAGAAAAGTGAAATCATGACCACATTTCCAGTCAACTTCCAGAAAGGCCCCAACCTTCTCCTCTTAATGAGGTCGAAACCAAGTCTTAACAGCAAAAAAACAGTCGTTACCGATGGCAATCCATAACCCCAGTAGAAGAATGCATTCGAGGTAACAGCTCCTAGTCTTCCTAACCAATTGCTTACCCCAAGGTCCCCTTGAAAAAGGACCATCCACGAGAATTTCAAGACCTTGTCTTGGTCTACTTTCCAAGTGAATAGGTAAGAAATAAAGGCAATTGCAAGGTATATAGCTAGCAACCAGCAAAAAAGTCCTGCGAATTTCCTCCACCTCTCATCTTTCAAGTTGAGCGTCTTCTTCTTTTTGGTTACGCGTTTCTTACGTGCCATAATCTGTTTTTGGAATAGGAATACAACTACATTACTAAAATCGGGTCTGTTAAGACAATGTAAAGTTATACTTTATAAGTTAATATTACAATAATTCTTAAATTGTTTTTGTCTATTAGCTAGCAATTTACACATTATAAAAAATCGTAATATATTAATAGTGCAATTGACGATTTGATTCTAAAGCAGTTAAGAATCTGATTTTTTATAATATGAAAAACGTTAAAATCAAGAATTATTTTCAAGTACATCGCCTATATGATTATGCTATAAGGAATCGCATAAGGAATGGAGCAAAGAAAATAGCTCTTCTAGGCACTCACTCCTCCTTGGGGATTATATCCGAGATATGGCAATTCTTCTTCTTTGAAATATATACCATAATCCTTCAGTTCCTCAAGAATTGGTTCATAGACTTCTTTGTCAATTGGAATAAGAACTCCTGTCTTGGTAATCTTCTTGTTCAAAATTCGAAGAGCTGCCATGGCAACAGGAAGACCAACGGTAGTGGACATAGCTGTATAGGTCTGGTCTTCTCCGATCAAAACCATGTTGCTATCTATTTGATGTTTTTCGCCATCTTTTTCGTAACCGAACTTGTGGTACATCACAATCATATCCTTATCACTTTCTTGTAAGGTCCACTTGTCCATTAGAATTTTCTGTAGGGCCTGGGCAGGTGTTGCGTTCTTGATTGCTAGCTTTTTCTCAGAATTGAATAAGTCCAATTCAAGAAGCTTGTACCACATTAGATCATCTTGGTCAATTTTCAAGGCATATCGGATCTTAAGTTCGACAGAATCAGTTGGAGAATAAGGGAGGAAGAGGTTCACAAAGTCCCGATAAGACATGCTTTCGGAATTTGAGATATGATAACTATCGTCCGTCATTCCTAGTTGCACAAACATGTTCCATGCCTTACTGAAGCCGACCTTTCTGATGGTCCCTCGATATAGGGTGGTAATGTCTTCTAAGCCGTAGATTTTACGATACTTGAGAGAGTTCCGATTGGCATAGGCTTCAAAACGACCAAAGCCTTCGATGTCTAGGAATTCGGTTCTCCTAAATAATCTATGGTAGGGAATATACTTGTAGGTTGATTCTTGGATGAATTCTGCAGCACCTCCTTGGCCTGCTAGGACCACGTTCCTAGGATTCCATGTGAACTTATAGTGCCATAGATTGTCGTCACTTTCAGGGGCAATTAGGCCACCCGTAAAAGATTCAAACATGATCATTTTCCCTCCTTCATCTCTTATTCTGTTGATCACTTCCATAGCGCTCATGTGATCGATTCCAGGATCTACACCAATTTCGTTCATGAAGGTGAGACCCTTTGATTTCACCTCATCATCCAGCTGCTTCATTTCCTTGCTCAC
>CAZMYK010000866.1:0-2069 GCA_964570435.1 uncultured Saprospiraceae bacterium
TCTGCATCTGGATTGATCGCTGCATCATTATCATTGCAATCTACCAGTGAATTAAAACCATCCACATCCTCATCAATTTCCGCATCCGCTCCGTCACAATTTTCGTCTATCTCATTATATGGAATATCCTCCTTTCCAGGATTAATCATTGCATCTTGGTCGTTGCAATCCTCCCAAAAGTAGTATCGATCACCATCTTCATCTACAGTATTGACAAAGATATGCTGCACCGTATTGGTGATCACAGGCTTGTTAAAATCAAAGTATATAAATGCCGTATTTTCCACCTTGGTGAATTCTGGCACTTCCTCTTTGATCCTTATCCCAAAAGAAAAGTAGCCGTTACTTGCTGGCTCATTGATATCCTTATAAGGAAGTAGGATCTGTCTAAAATGATAGACTAGAGCATTGCCTTCATTTACCTCGATGCTGTAGTCATGACTAGCAGTGATGGGCCGCAGAGTAGAAATATCAAGAAAGTTCGAAAGGGTATCCTCTATTCTAATGTTAAAGGCTGTATCATTGCCTTCGTTCTGAAAACGTATCTTATAAATTACTTCATCTTCCAATAAGGAATATAAATTACTGTCAGGATCAACCACTACAGGTTCAACCATCTTATCATTGGGATCAATCGCACACCTTACCTCAGATACGTAGTCGAACTCACTTTCGAATTCACTATTAGTGAATCTTACCTTTATTCTAATGCTATCACCCACGAATTCTTCATTCGCAATTCTGAAAAAAATCTTCTCCTTAAAAGTACCATTGATCGATAGATCCACAATATCATGCATAAGATCTTCTTCCCCATTGATAGGTGTTACTAGCTCGTCAATTTCTAAGCGCACTGATCCATTCAGAGGTTTACAACCTTCATTATATAGACTTAGATAAAATGGAACCGTGAAACCACATCGAGTAAAACCAGTCTCAAGACGCAAATCAGCGGACTGGAAATTGCTAGTATTGCCAATTTTGAAGTTATGAATTGAGGCAACTGTAGCGGTGTCAAAGTCAATAGAATATTCCTGCACCTCATCATTACACCCTTGAAGTCCTTGCAGGATAAAATCATTGACACCGGAATGGATTGGAAAGGAATAAAAACCATTTTTACTCGTGTATACTGTATTGGAGTCTTGGACATGGAATATTCCTACTTCTGGGATGCCTAATTCATTTTCATCTTGGGTATTATTTCCATTTAGATCTTGAAAAACATATCCACGCAAGGAGCCAGAAACAAGAACATCTGAACACCCCAGGTAGTTGTTATCCTCGATTTTTAGAAGTCCCCAACATGAATTTGAGTATGGTTCTGATGTGCCCACATTTACGTTGTACTTAATATCTGAGATCTGACCATTTTCTCTAAAGTCTGGAATCACATCAGCATGAATGGTCACTTCTGGAGTAGCATTTCCTTCAACTGCATAAGCTGGGAGGCCTTCTAAAACGATAACATCTCCACCTGTGCCTAGCTCAGAGAGTTCCAATTTGAGCTCACAAGTGCTGGGAGGGACAGCCCTGGTCAAATTCCCATTGCAGGAAACCGTTTGCGCATTGGGACAGACATAAAAACACTGTAGCAAAACGACAACGTTTATAAATATCTTAAGCTTGGATCTTAAGTTAACCCTTTTCGAAAGGGAGGCATTACTTTTCATTCAGTGCTAGGCTAATTTGTTGCTAGCATAAAAGTAGTCAATTTCTTTTCTTTTGAACTAGAACTTCGAAGCCGTACAACTTGCCATTAAGAACCTCATAGCCCTGCATGTTTATAGTTTGATCAACTTACCAGATGATAGAATCTTGTCTTCCTCATCATAAACACTAATAAGATACAGTCCTGGAGGTATAGCCCCTAGGAGGAAGGTCCTTTGACCTTTAAATTGTGAAGATCTGTATACTTCCTGACCCTGGACGCTGGTAATAGTAAATCTTTTGTGTTCTCTACCTAGGTCAATCGTGAATTCAGATACGATAGGATTAGGGAAGTATCGGACGCCAATTTCTGCTAAGTCATCTAGGCTGCTTGTTAGGTCTTCACCATCACAATCTTC
>CAZMYK010000867.1:0-2068 GCA_964570435.1 uncultured Saprospiraceae bacterium
TATTACCGCTGCCCATGCACACGGAAAGGAAGGAATGAAGAGGGCCATCCTTGGTGGCATCCATAGTATTGAGCATGGGACATTAATGGATGAGGAAATAATGGACCTTATGGTTGAAAAGGGTACCTACCTAGTCCCTACCTTACTCGCTGGAAAATTTGTACTAGAAAAAGCAAAAATCGAAGGATTCTTTCCTCCAGTCATCGTACCGAAGGCCAAATACATTGGTAGGCAAATGCAGAAGAACTTTGGCAATGCCTACCGCAAGGGTGTTAAAATCGCATTTGGGACAGATACTGGAGTATCAGCCCACGGTGAAAACGCTGAAGAACTGATCCTCATGCGAGACTATGGAATGCCATCCCTGGAAACGATCCAAGCTGCCACCAAGAATGCAGCAGAACTAATGAAGATGTACAACGAAGTAGGTTCCTTAGATGACGGCAAGATCGCTGACATCATTGCGGTGAAAGACAATCCCGAAACTAATTTGGAGACCCTCTTAGACGTCAAATTTGTAATGAAAGGGGGAAAAGCGTTCAAATCGCAGAACTAATTCCCTGCTATCTGACGTTCTACTCCCATGAAGTCATATTATATCGGCTTAATACTAGTGATTATTTTGTCCTGCTTTTCTTGCAGCAGAACCTGTGAAAATGTCAAGGTTGGTGAGACGGACTTATCGGACGAAACTCGAGCCTTCTTCAAGTATAGTGATCAGGAGCAAGTATCTTTTTCTACAGAAGATGGCGGGATAATCAGTTTTCAAGTTTCGATTTTGGAATCGAAACACTTTATCTGCCAGGAAGTAACTTGTGATCCATTAGATCCTTACAAAAGCAGCTTCTGCGAGTACATCGAAGCTCCGAACTACGGGATATTTCTTAACTCAGATAGCACCTTAATAGCGATAGAAGCAAGTGTCTTCGCCTACGAACCTGAGACTGATCTACTTTATGACGCCATTAGATTTACGCTTTCGCATGTGAATGCATCTGCCCTTGCAAGTCATGTCACTGACATAAAGTTTGATTCCCCTTCTTTCGATAAGAATAATATATCTGACATAGATGCCTTTATGGTGGAAAGGGATGAGGTGGAACTTAGAAACAAGATCTACAAAAATGTCCTTGTATGTGAAGACCAAGACGTCGCCCTATACATTACGAAGGAAGAAGGAGTAGTCGGATTTAGGATTGGAGAAAAGACATTTACCAAAAACTTCTAGTCGAACATATCTTCTAGCTGCCCTATCTTCATCAATTTAATAAAAGATCTAGAAGCTGCAATAACATCTGCTCTTGCATTACCAGCCGGTGAAAACTTTTGATTGAAACATACAGCATGCAACTCGTTAAGCGATGGCCACTTATACTTACCTCCTCTACCAGGAATCTTACAGTACCATGTACTTTCTTGCATCAGGCAGAACTTTTCAACATATAGAAGTGGATTCTTTTCGCCTTTTCTTTGATATTCTGCCGCAATGACGGACTCATTGAAATTAAGATTGAATGAAATAGTATAAAGTACCTTTTCCAGGCTCTCTTTGAATTTTGCAAGGACATCAGCAATCGGATCGCCACTAGAAAACCGTTCCAATTCTTCACCTGCCTTCGCAGCAGCGTCCTCACTTATGGTAAAACCTTCCGGCTTAACTATGCAGTTAAAATCCTCTATGGGTTTAAATTTATCATCTAGGACAATCCAAGAACAGTGTATCATCCTGGGCCAATTAAAGACCTCAGTGTATGAAGTCTTCCAAGATATTGGCTTACCATTTCCCGTTGTGTCGAATATCAAGTACACGTTATCTACTTTCTAGTTTACTAATTGTCTTCTTTTCGAGATCAAGTCTCGTGCTTTGCGAAATATAAGCACTTTTGTGGCCATCGAAAAGCCATAGGTGGTAATTTCCTGATTCATCCACTTCGCAATGAAGGTTAATTTCCTTCTGGGCAAGTGAGGAAGTCTTCCTTTCCACATTGCTAATTGCGATCGTCTGATGGGAGTTAAGACTCCGAAATTGATCATATTCTGGCCCCTTATTCTTGGTTAGCAAGACCAC
>CAZMYK010000868.1:0-2064 GCA_964570435.1 uncultured Saprospiraceae bacterium
GGCGGCTATGGATGCAGTATTGAAACTGCTTTCACCTGGTGACGAAATTGTTTCTACCAATGATCTGTATGGTGGTTCTTATCGATTGATGACCAAAGTTTTTCAAAAGTATGGCATCAAGTCGAAGTTCATTGACATGAACGATCCACAAAAAGTAGAAAAAGCTATTTCGAAAAAAACTAAGCTTCTTTGGATTGAAACACCTACCAATCCAATGCTCAACATTATTGACATTAAGCAAGTATGTCGCATTGCTAAAAAGCATAAGGTGATGACTTGTGTAGATAATACTTTTGCTTCTCCTTATTTGCAAACACCTTTGGACTTAGGGGCTGATATTGTACTACATTCAGCTACAAAATATTTGGGCGGACACTCAGATGTAGTATTAGGTGCTGTGATCGTGAAGCGAAAAAAGATAGCAGCAGATATACGGTTTTTACAAAATGCAGTGGGCGCTGTACCTGGTCCACAAGATTGCTTTTTGGTGTTGAGAGGAATCAAGACATTGCATCTTCGAGTAGAAAGAGCTTGTAAGAATGCTAAGCGAATAGCCAAGTATTTACAAGCGCATCCAAAAGTTAATCATGTTTATTATCCGGGTTTCAAAACGCACCCCAATCACGAAGTAGCTAAAAAGCAAATGCGTGATTTTGGCGGCATGGTTTCCTTTGATTTGCTCAATGATACTTTTAGCAATGCTAAGAAAGTATTGAGTAATACCAAGCTGTTTTCACTAGCCGAATCCCTTGGTGGAGTCGAATCTCTTATTGGTCATCCAGCAACTATGACTCATGCCTCTATCCCAAAACGTGAAAGATTGAAAGTGGGTTTGACGGATTCCTTAATCCGATTAAGCGTGGGGGTAGAAGATGTAGACGATCTTTTAGAAGATTTGGAAATGGCATTAACGAACATCTAGCTTAGGCCAGTCTCAAAAGACGCGAAATACACTCGTAAAATTAATATTGAATTAAGCGGTTGCCGTCTTCCATTAAAAAATGGCATAGTTTTTCTCTATGGTAAGTCAAACTACCTATTATGAGGAAATTTAAGTCAATTTTACTTGTAGATGATGATGAAGCAACCAATTTCATCCATACCCTTTTACTCAAGGAGTGGGAGGTTGTTGACGACATCTACACCGCAATGAACGGGCAGGAAGCTTTAGACTTTCTACAAACCAATGAAGAGTTTCGTGTCGGTAAGCCTTCTATTATCTTATTAGATATTAATATGCCAGTGATGAATGGCTTCGAGTTTTTAGAAGCGTATGCCGATCTTCCAGACGAGTTTAAGGCGTCTATCGTAGTGTGCATGTTGACTTCATCTTTACACCAAAAAGATCAAGATAAGGCTTCAGGCTTTAGTGATTTGAACAACTTTATTAATAAGCCATTGGATAAGGAAGCCTTTGATAGAATAGTGGCTTCAATTGAGCAAGAGCATCCTCAGTTAGGAATGTAGTTTAATTCATCGACGCACTTATCGAAGTATCTTTCGGTTGTTTGAAGAAAAGTTTGAAAGTTGTTCCTTCCCCCACTTTACTTTCTACTTCAATCTTTCCTCCATTGTCTTCTACCAATTTTTTGACGATGTAGAGGCCAACTCCCGATCCGTCTACGTGATTGTGAAACCGATTAAACATGCCAAATAACTTATCCTTGTGTCGATCAAGGTCAATTCCAATTCCATTGTCACTTATGGATAGGCAAATGAAATCTTCTCTTTCTTCAGTTTGGATTTGAATAACAGGGGCACGTTCTTCTGAGCGGTATTTTAAGCCGTTGTTTATTAAGTTGGAGAAAAGGCTTTCCATGTTAGATTGAGAAAAGAAAATTTTAGGAGCAGCTTTAAAATTAATTTTGAATTCTGCTTGTGTCGCATTAATGGTATCCACATTTTCTTTCCTAGTTTCTTCTAAGACTTTCGTCAAATCTATCCACTTTTTTTCTGCTTTTAAACTTCGTTCAATCCGCGATACTTCCAATAAATCATGAATGGTTTTTTGCAATTTCTCAATGCTATTGCCCATATGTCGTATAGAAGATTGGAGAATAGTAT
>CAZMYK010000869.1:0-2062 GCA_964570435.1 uncultured Saprospiraceae bacterium
CATTTTTAGATATTTCCTACGCTGCAAATAAAAATGCCATTGGTTTCACAACTCACAATGGTGACGATGAAATCATATTTGGGAGAAGAAACAGAAGCACGATATCCAATGTCATTGGATCTAACTACACATTCAATGATAGAATGGGACTCAACTTTAGACTTAGACACTATTGGTCAAAGGTGCGCTACAAGGAGTACTTTTCTCTCAATGAGGATGGAGGCCTCGCTACAACGGATTTCAAGCAGTTCAATAACCTCAGTTATAACATCTTTTCGATTGACCTTAATTTCAACTGGCGATTTGCTCCAGGTAGTGAGCTGAACATCGTGTGGAAGAATAATATAGCAGGAGCCAAGAGTGACCCAACATTAGACTATTCATCACTTAACTACAGGAATGGAGTGACTAGTCTTAATGATTTTCCGCAAACCAACAGTGTTTCCATTAGAGTCGTCTATTTTCTAGACTACAATTCTCAAATCAAGAAAGTCTTCAAGTAGTGGTGGAGATTGTTAGATTATTCCCTACTGCATCAAGGTGTTTCATTTAGGACCAGAAGTAACCTTAGAAAGCACTTTAATTTTAAAAGCAACTACCAATCGTGTTACCATATGCAAGAGCCCCTTAAAGCATTAGATAGCAAGCAAGAAGCTGCAAATTGTAGTCTCGCACCCTTTCGTCCTCACAAGCTCTCGATGTACTCAATAAGTAAGTCCACTCCTTCTTCATCAATCAATGTCGTACCTATAAGCGGCATCTCCCCATCTTCTATAGCTCTTTTGATCTTATCCTCTTCAAATAAGATTCTAGCTTGACTGAAAGGGGTCTCAAATCTAAAATCGAACTCTCGTTCAGCGGCCCTTTCCCAGGAATTCGGATTGTGACAATGCGCACAGTTCATTGCTAGATAGGCCCTACCACGCTTATCTAACTGTGCCCCTAGGTCCTTGTAATCAGGCATTTGTGCCACCTGGCTAATTGGAAAATCACTAAGAAACCCTACGTTTTGTAGGTGCGAAAGCTGGTTGATCGTTACACCGCTTCTTTCAACATCGCGATTCAAGTTAACTAATGTGGGACCAATTGGTATCGTCTTCGACTTTGCTTGGTGACAAGTCATACATTCATTCTCATCTGGAACGTGGTATAAGGTGGACCGGCTTTGCCCGCTTTTATTGATCCAATTAACCTCTGTGTCAAGTCCCTGTAGTTCCAATACAGCATCTGTTTGATGTTCATTCCAAGTGTAAGTCGCGATGTTCCATGTGCCGAATTCTTTGATCTCAAGACGAGTTTCAATAATTCTTTTACCCAAAGTGATATCTCTTTCGTCCTTGAAGTAGTAAAAAGTTTTGGTCAATATTGTTCCATTGGGATATTCCAGCGAATTATCACTCAATTTTCTGACCTGACCTCCAGCGGGAATCTTTATTAGTCTTTGCTTATAAGCAAAATCAGTAAAAAGGATGGAACTTAGCTCAAGTACTTCAAAACCTTGTGCTGGAACTAAATCATTAGGCGAACCTTCGAATATTTGGTATGCTGACAGACTATCCTCAAATACTATTGTTTTGTGGAAGTTGAACTCAGGTATTTCTATGTCCTGATCGAATTCTTCTCTACTGCATGACAGAATCAAGAGCACTATCAATCCAAGGGAAAATAAAGCATTTTTCGTCATTGAATCCTCTTTAAAGTGATAACGAAGTAGCTAATATAAATTAGTATGTACTTGTCATTTTTAGTCTTCTAGATCTAGAATAAGTACATAATAATCCCAATACCGCTTTGATTGCACAACTTTGCTCGAGTTTTAAAAGCATCGATCTTCTAGAAACGAATTCTAAGTATTGGCGTTCTCGGTGGATGATCTATTCAATGAACTGAATTTCATTTTGCATTAGGTAAATTCTAAGACCATGTTCTTCGTTCCGACTGCAATTAAAGTCAAATTCATTTCAATCTTTATGACTTAAAGAACCTTGTGGAACTAATGTTTATGTTATAAGCTAATCCAATTACGATATAGTAGAAGTTCAGAATGCTTGCCATCTGTCAG
>CAZMYK010000870.1:0-1530 GCA_964570435.1 uncultured Saprospiraceae bacterium
TATATTTTCCCGTCTTGTAATCGGTCACTTCTACAAATTGCGGGTAGACGTCGACACGATCGAGAACGCCCTTGATTGGAACACCTCGATGTTCGGTGAGATCCACCTTATATTCTGTCAGAAAGCTACTTGGTCTCAACCAGGATTGCTTCTTTTCTTCATAGTATTCCTCGAGAATCTGCTTGCCATAGGTCGTGTAGTCGGTAAATTCTCTTATGGTGTAATGCGAGCGCGTCCTATCCAGACCTTTTTCATAGAAAGCTATAAGATCATCCACAGGTGGTAGCTTTCGTTCCGGATCTTCTTCCATTTTCATTATGAATTGCTCGATCGCGTAGTGGACAGCCTTCCCAAATCCCATTCTCGCATTACGAGCAAGCGGAACTCGCAGAATGCTTTCAAAGTAGAATTCGTAGGGACACCTTAGGTACTTATTCAAGTTGGTCACGCTAAGACTAAAACTCTCCATCACCCGATCAATCAAGTGCGCATCAATCAGGTCCTTCTCAGGGATATGACTTAGCATCACTTCAGCCTTATATTCTAAGACCTTGGCATTGTCGACCTCAGTCTTAATAAAGTCATCAATGTGTTCTATCTCGGTGAGAAAACGAGAGGGTTCTTGGGCCTTCCCTTCATCGGTCGTCTCGGCAAAAGAAGCGCATAGGTAGTTCTTTGCCCTAGTCATTCCCACGAAAAACAAGCGCCGATCGTCTTGAACATCATTCACATCAGAATCTGGAACCCACCCTTCAGGAAATCTAAAACTTGAAGTAGCACCTCGCTTGGCTTCCCAATTCCTACTTTCACACTTCATCATATAGACCCTTTCAAACTCCAAGCCCTTGGAGCTATGGACAGTCATGAAGTTGACACCCTTTTCATTGGATATGATTTTTTCATAGGGGAGCCGAAGCTCATTCACCTTCATGATTTCGATGAACTCCAGGAAGTGTGATAGGTCCAAATCTGGTTTCTTAACGCTCTCAGATTTCAAAAAGTCAAAGAATGTATTTACGATCTGGAGTCTAAATATCCTATCAGGGGACTCCATGATGTTAAAGATGATGTTACCTTGGGTTAGTACTTGCTCGAAGAAAACCTGTAAGGTTGAATTTTTGGAAAGCTTAATCCAACTTTGCAAAAGATGGTAGGTTCGCCGAATCCCATCGGCGTTTTCTACACCAATCTCTTCAAGAATACCATCCTTGGTAATCGTATCGTGCCAATTCCGATCATCTTCTTCCTCATCAGTTCTTCGTGAGTTATAGACTGCAATCTTTCCTATGTCTCTCGGTTGTAGGTCAAAGTACTCATAGTGGAGGATCTTAAATAAGAGGTCATTCCCTGTGTCAAGGTAGGAACCCTCCTGTTCTACATACCTAAGGATATGCAGAATGCGATCTATTTCTGCAGTTTCTAGGATATTGAGTCGTCTACGTATATTAAGTGGGACGCCTTTGTTTTCTAAAAACTTTACGATGTCTTCGGCATACCAACAAATGGTAGTGATTGCGTTGGGCCTGCGCC
>CAZMYK010000870.1:1540-2047 GCA_964570435.1 uncultured Saprospiraceae bacterium
CCTTGTATATAGGATTGCAATTTCTGAAAGGTCTTGGCCATCATCGTGAAGTTTCAAAATCTCGTTGGCAATAAAAGTCTCTTCTTGTGCCTGGTTTGGAAAAACCCTAATCCTTGGACTTACTTGTAGGTCTTGGTTGGGACGGCTCTCAACTAAATTCTTAGTGACCTGCCCTTCAAATTCATGGACCAAGCGCTTCTCATTATTTCTTATTAATTGGGTAGCTGAATCAAGAATTACTTGAGAGGAGCGATAATTGTTCTCCAACATCACGACATCGGGGTTGTACTTATCCACGAATTCCTTGATGTTATTCATGTTGGCACCTTGAAAACGATAGATCGACTGGTCGTCATCACCAACGACGAATAGATTGGGGTCCTCCCAGTAGGAAGCTAGCAAGTTAAGTAGCTGATTCTGAGATCCATTGGTATCCTGGTATTCATCTACAAGGATGTACTGGTAACGCTCTTGGTATTCTAAAAGGAGCTCAGGCTTCTCTTGAAA
>CAZMYK010000871.1:0-2047 GCA_964570435.1 uncultured Saprospiraceae bacterium
AGCAAATGGGGTTGTAATTATCACCACTAAAAAAGGTGAAATGCAGTCTAATACGATTGACTACTCCTACAATGTAGGTTTTGCTAGGATTACAAAGAAATATGACCTGCTAAATGCAAGTGAGTTTTTAGATGCATATGCAGACTTCAATGGTCAGGATGCAGCTAATTCACTTGATGGTGGGGCTGACACAGACTGGCAGGATGAAATTCTTAGAACTGCGACTACTCAAAGTCACAATGTGGCTTTCGGTGGGAGAACTTCGGCAGGAAATTACAGACTATCGCTAGGATATCATGATCAGGAAGGGATAATTAAGGAATCTGGTTTTACCCGATTCACAGGAAGATTCAATGCAGAGCAGAAATTTCTAGATGATAGATTAACGATCAGCTCTCAAATCACCCTAGCACAAACTAAAGATGATAATGTTCCCATTACGGACAATTCAGGATTTAGAGGTGACCTACTTGGGAATGCTCTAAAGCTAAATCCAACGCTTGCGGTCCGAGATGCTGATGGTGAGTTAGTGCAACCAAGTCAGACGGAGTATAATCCTGTAGCCATACTTGAACTATCCGAAGACTTCACCAATACGCTTAGAGGTCTTGGTAATGTTAGTGGTAGCTATGCTATAACAGATGAGTTATCTGTTAAGACCCTAGTAGGTTTTGATAGATCTTTTTCTAGCAGGAACAGTGCTTTTTCTCGTGACCTTAATGCTGCAGGAATCATTGACAAGGGTCGTCTGTATACGAATGACATTGAAATTAATGACCTCTTGTGGGAAAACACTGTCAACTATACGAAGGATTTTGGAAATGTTAATTTCTCAGGTCTTGCTGGTTATTCTTATCAAAGATTTAATTACTACTTCAAGGCTTTTGAAATGACTAATTTCAACACTGGAGATCCAGTCTTGATGATTAACAACTTGGGAAGTGTTGATGTGAATGCAGGTGGATCCATTGTTCCCGTGAATTCTGGAAACACTACAGATGAGCTACAATCCTACTTTTCTAGAGTAAATTTTGGCTTCTATGACAAGTACATTCTTACGGCTACGGTTAGAGCAGATGGATCGACTAGATTTGGAGACAACCAGAAGTACGGAGTTTTCCCTTCTGTTGCATTCAAATGGAGATTAATTGATGAAGCCTTTATACCGGCTATGTTCTCAGACCTTGGGCTAAGAATAGGTTACGGTGTGACAGGAAATCAAGAGATTCCTTACAATTTATTCCAACCTAGGTCACGATACAGTAATTGGGACATCAATGAAGGTGGTGATACCAACGGTGGTGGACTTAACGCGGTCTCTTTTGCAAATGATGACTTGAAGTGGGAAACTACATCTCAGATCAATTTCGGACTAGACTTTGGATTCTTGAACAACAGATTGTCTGGATCACTAGACTTATATAGAAAGAACACGAATGACCTACTTTTGCAGATTGTTGCAGCTCAACCTTCACCACAACCATTTAGGTGGGAGAACTTAGATGCAGACATTATCAATAGCGGAATTGAGCTAGCGCTGAATTTCATTGCGGTAGATCAGAAAGCTTTTGGATGGGATGTTAATTTTAATATAGCACGAAACAACAATAGAATTGAAAACTACGGCGGTGTTAATGACACTGGAGGTATCAATGGACAGGGCCTAACAGGGGCCTTCGCACAGAGAATACAAGAAGGACAGCCTCTTTATGCTTACTTCTTACGGAATTGATCGAGAGAGATGACCTCTCCCTTTTCATCATCAGAATCTTTTGACGCCTTATCTTTTGCGTCATCATCTTTTTCTGATGACCCATCGGGGTCGGGCAAATCACCACCATCTTCATGATCCAATGGCTGGAACTGCAACGCGAAATTAACCGATGGATCCGCGAAAATACTGATCGCGGCCAGTGGCACAATCAATAATTCTGGTTGGTTGTTAAATGATAAAGACACTTTCAACAATTCATCATCGACATATAAATCTTCGAATTGGAATTGAAGAACAATCGTCATCTCCCCCGGATAACGATCACGTAAGTAA
>CAZMYK010000872.1:0-2047 GCA_964570435.1 uncultured Saprospiraceae bacterium
CACATTTGCCAACCAAGCACCATTAGACGAAAAGCCACCATGATTTTCTACGATGACATTTATACCATAATCTGATGCAAATTCCGAAATAGCAGACAAACCCTGGACTGCTGCCTTAGCTACATCTTGCGAATTACCACGACCAAAGGCATTGACTCTTATCGAATGGCATCCCAGAGTTTCAGCGGCTTCCACCCACTTCTTGTGATTCTCAATAGCTTGATTAAGATCCGCAGAAACTGTTTGAGCCAAGCCACCTTCACCATCTATCATGATTAACAATTGCTCCACACCAGCGTCTGAAGCTCGTTGATTCATTTCAGCTAGATAGGCCTTATCCTCCGCCTTATCAGGGAAAAACTGATTCACATATTCTATTCCTCTGAAACCCATATCACTAGCCTTTCCAGCGAATTCCAAATGGTCTAGTTCTTGACCAAACAACTGCTCATTTAAAGACCATTGGGCAAGAGAAATCTTGATATCTGAGGCAGAGCTAGCATTTGAAACCACAGCTGGAATCGCTTCTTTTTTTCCGCCACACGACGATAAGAAGGTAGATCCTAAAAGTAATCCTCCTGTTGCCATGGATGATTTTTGAATAAAGTGTCTGCGAGATCTATTTAAATTGCCCATATTCCTCCGATTTCTTCCACAGGCACGCAACCCCTTTGCTCGCCTGGGATAGGTTTAAAAACAAACACTTCTTTCATACATAGTTCTGAAGTGCAATATCCAGTTATGCTTTGTTCATAGACAGCCTCAATAAATTCTGAACCTGAAGCAAGTTGAGACTTTACAAGGCCTTCGATTTCTTCTCTTTTCATTGAACCTATTTGGTGCTCCTCCGTAAATGCAGCATACCCCGCCTGAAACTTCTTTTGCTCCTCTTCACCCGCATACAATGATAGTACTTCATCCATAAACTTACCAATGTTCACATCCTTGGCACCTGGAAGCGTTTCTGTTCCAGGAACGATTGCATCAGCTATGGAAGTCAGTGTTTGTACCTGCTCATCTGTCAAGAATTCTGGCGTCCAACCAGGAGTAGGATCTGCTGAACATCCGCTTAGGACTGCAGCTGCTGTTCCTGCAGTTAGTGTGTATCCAAGTACTAGACCGGCGGTCTTGAGCACTTCTCTTCTTTTCATCATCATAGGTTCATTTTTTTAAGTTCTTCAACTGCATAATTAGCAGCCCTAGCTGTTAAGGCCATGTAAGTAAGAGAAGGATTTTGGCAGCCTGCTGAAGTCATAGCTGCACCATCCGTCATGAATACATTCTTACAGGTATGTACCTGGTTATTCTTATTAAGAACCGAAGTTTTAGGATCTCTTCCCATCCTTGCCGTTCCCATTTCATGAATCCCTATTCCCATTGCCCTCCTTCTCATTCCGTCATCATTGATAGACTCATATTCTTTAACATTCTTTCCACCTGCCGCTTCTAGCATTTCAGCTGCCGAAGCACCCATATCCTTTCGCATTGTCATTTCATTTTCTTGCCATGAAGCATCGATGTTGATCATTGGCATTCCAAAAGGATCCATCTTATCGTGGTCTAGGAACATCTTATTTCTATGATCCGGCAGGCATTCCCCAAATCCCATAATTCCCATAGTCCACATTCCCGGAGTCTGGAGACTCTCCATAAATTCTTTCCCAAGCTTCATTTCTTTAATGGACTTGTACCATCCTTCACGTGAAGCCGATCCTTGGTAACCGAAGCCTCTTAAAAAGTCCTTGCGCTTGCTTGCCTTATCTAAGTTACGGAATCTTGGTACGTAGACACCGTTTGGTCTTCTACCTGTATAGTACTTGTCATTGAATCCTTCGAATTCGCCTCGTGCACCTACTCCTAGATGGTGGTCCATCAGGTTATGTCCAAGCTCACCACTATCATTACCAAGTCCATTTGGAAATCTTTCAGATCTTGAATTCAACAAAATCGAAGCCGAAGCAATTGCAGATGCGTTTAAGAAAATCACTTTTGCAAATACTTCGCGTGTTTCTTTGGTGATCGCATCAATTACCCTTACGCCCTTTGC
>CAZMYK010000873.1:0-2047 GCA_964570435.1 uncultured Saprospiraceae bacterium
TCTTGCGAATCTATCACCCAACGATCATTTGACGAAGAGTTCACGGGAATTGTATAGAAAAAGCCACCGTCATACTTATTCACTCCTCGAGGAGTCTCAACGAATACATTACCTCGCTTGTCTTCCTGAATTCCTCTTATTGCATCGTCGAGGAGGCCGTCTTTGAAGTCATACCTGACTAATTGTCTTCCATTGTAAACAAAGACGCCATCACCGTTACTGCCAAACCAATACTTTCCTTCACTATCTTGAAAAACTTGCCAAATCTTGCTTGGTAATTGATCTACCAATTGCCCCTTTGCTTCTGTTCGTCGTATCTGAGGTGAACAGGCGCTAATCTGGAGGAATATGCCAAGTAATAATATCGACTTAAATAAATTCATTGTCCTAAAGGATTCTAATGGAAGGCCAAAGGGCCAAAACAGCAATTTAGGTATTGCAATAAGACTATCAAGTGATGAGATGTAAAAACTTGCAAATTCTATGTCAAAGAAACTAAAAACTACTTTCTAGTATCGACCTTGCTACCTACATGCTGATCGCCTTCATATATCCAAGTGGCTTTATCCTGAAAAACGGGAATCATTCAGATCCTCCTGAACTAACTTGTTGATCACTCGCTTGGATTACAAACACTTCGAGGATGGCTCAAACTGGTTTCCAAGTTAAAGTCAAATGACCAAGGGAAGCCCTTGGTCACTTATCTTCCAATTCATAGCAAAATTGGACAAATTCCTACTCTAAACTTAGTCCTAGCCTAGCCGCACACTAATTTTCAAGATAGCTCGAAAGCAAGTCAACTAGCGTCTTTTCTCCCGAGTTGTAAGCATGATAAAGTGGATTTTCATCTCCTGGCGCAGACTTTGCAGGATCTGCACCATTTTCTAAAAGCATCTTGCATGCTTCAAAGTGACCACCTGCGGCAGCTGCTATCAGAGCAGTCCCATCTCCTGGCACAACCGTATCGACCTTTCCTCCTTGTCCAATTAAGTATTTGATCACTTTTTCATGTCCATTTCTAGCAGCCGAAATCAGTGCGGTCCCATCTCCATGAACTTTCTTATTCACGTCTGCTCCACTCATCACAAACATTTTAACTATTTCCAGATTCCCACTACTCGATGCGGCCATCAAAGGTGTTTCGTCACCTTTAGCATGCTTCTTGATTTTTGCACCACTGGCAATAAGTAAGTCAACTATTTGCAAATTCCCTTTTTGAGCAGCAGCGACCAGAGCTGTCCTTGGTCCATTATTTCTTTCATATGAACAGTTGGGATTTACGGTTTTCAAGAGACTTTTCACCATACCCATATCTTCATTTTCTGCAGCAAGAATAAGGGAAAGACAATTATCAGTGACTTCATCCTCATTAACTACATACTGAAAAGAGCTTGCAAGGATCAGTAAGACAAATAGAAGGCTTGATCTTGAGCATAAGAATCTAGCCACAAACAATAGGTTTTGTGCTTTCATTTTTTTAGAATTTTATATGTTTATTAATTAATGATTAGTCATTTCTTGCACCCTCTTCAATTAGAATTTTTTCTATTTGAGTAAATGCGTTCTTCCGAGATACCTTGAGAGGTGTATACAACCTACTGTTTATTCGGTGGCCATCTCTCGAGGACTTATTTACATTAGCCCCATTCGAAATGAGTATACTTACCATTTCAATGTCACCGCTAAAGCAGGCTTGTATTAAGGGTGTTTCATCTCCCATGACCTCTCCATTTACATCAGCACCTAAGTCTATAAGCTGTTTGACAAGCTCTAGGTCACCGCTACGTACTCCAGCAATTAGAGGGCTACCATCTCCACTTGCCCCTTGATTAATATCTGCGCCTTCATCAATGAGTAGTTTGACAATGTCCATATTTACTCGTCTGACAGCTGCTATCAATGGACTTCCATCACCAGGTACGATTTTATTCGGATTTGCACCCTTTTCAATTAGAAATTGTATCACTCCAATGTTGCCACTGCGGCAAGCCGCAATTAGAGGACTGCCATCACCTCGGATAGCACCATTTGGATCAGCTCCTATTTC
>CAZMYK010000874.1:0-2043 GCA_964570435.1 uncultured Saprospiraceae bacterium
TCTGACTACCTGTATCGCTGTTGGAAAGTGCCTGATGTTTACCAGGCCAAAATAGATTGTGAAAAGAAGGGCTCCGGAAATTAGAATAATCAAGACCAAGGGAATGCCCATCACTTCAGTAAAAATTAGGTTTTCCCAAGCGATGGCGATTGGCATAAAACCATCATTAATCATTTCATCGATGCCACGGTCTTGCGCAGAAGTCGAAGCGGGGATTATTCCAAGCAGAAAGAACGTTAGGAGCTTCTTCATTTTTTGCGCTAATTTGAGTGATATAGGGCTTGTCAGTAGACTTTGTCGGAAGGAAAATAAAATTGTCGGAAAGTAATTTTGTGACAGCTTGGATTGGTTTATCTTCGTTGCTATGAAATTCGAAGATTATCGATTTAATCCTAAGGTCAAGCGGGCACTAGAAGAACTGGGCTACAAAAGACCAACAGACATCCAATACAAGTCGATTCCGAATATTCTAAAAGGCGAGGACCTATTAGCAGTAGCGCAGACAGGAACGGGTAAGACAGCTGCCTTCGCTATTCCGCTGATTGACATGCTTTACGAGAAAAAGAAATCTGAGCGGAGGTCTAGTGATGTAAATTGTCTTGTTCTTGTACCCACACATGAACTAGCAGAGCAAATTCACGAGGTTTTTCAGAAGATTGCCAAGTATACCACTTTGAAGACTATGGCACTGATAGGTGGTGTGGAACAAGATCCACAAATCATGAAACTCTATAAGGGGGTAGATATTGTGATAGCTACGCCAGGTAGGGTTTTTGACCTCATTAGTCAGAAAGCCCTCTTGACCCATTACATCGAAATCCTGGTGTTAGATGAAGCAGATCATATGTTGGACTTAGGATTCATCAAGGATATTAATGATTTAATAGGGAAGCTGCCAAGAAGAAAGCAAACACTCTTCTTTTCAGCGACCATCAATGAGAAAATCAAAAAAATAGCCTATTCTATCGTTCGACAAAATGCCATTCGGATCCAACTATCCCCAAAGGATCCAGTTGCTCAGAAGGTCGATCATTCTGTCCTCTTTGTTGAAATGGATGATAAGCGTTTTTTCCTAGAAAGAGTGATTCGTGAAAATCCGGATGCTAAAATCCTAGCCTTCGTAAGAACACGTGTTAGGGCAGAAAGAGTCAAGAAAGCAATGGCACGAGCAGAAATCGATTCGCTGACAATTCATGGCGAAAAGGACCAGGTGGAGAGAATGGAAGTTCTTCGGCAGTTTAGAAAGGGAGAATGTAAGTTGCTTATTGCGACAGATGTAGCTGCGAGGGGAATTGATATACCAGATGTTCAAATTGTTGTTAATTATGACCTACCAGATGAGGCCGAGAATTATGTCCATAGGGTGGGGCGGACAGGTAGGGCTAAGAACAAAGGACATGCTTACTCGTTCTGCGCTGAGCATGAAAAAGAAATCCTTGACAAGATTCAATCTTACATACACAAGGAAATAAAGGTCCATGATGTGAATAAGAACGAATACTCTGATACACTTCAAATTGACCTAGAGAGAAAAAATGATTATGCTTCTTTGATGGACGAAATTCGCGCCTTCGAAAAGGGCAAAAAGAAAAAACGGAAGAAGAAGTAACTAGACGCCAAATTGACTTAGGTGGTGATCTAAGTGCTTCGAAAAAAGAACATTCCATTCCTTGCTGCTTAAGTTTCCAAAAGCAACGGATTGCTTGCCCTCAAAATGTCCAACCCCTAGCTCATTGACCTTGTTAAGATTAGCTAAGAGCCTTGTTTTTTCTTTATCAAAGTCTCTTTCGTCCGTAATAAGGAAGTCTGCAGCGGTTCTTCCGTTTTTAGGATAAGGCTTGGGTCCCACGACCTGATTCTTAGCTAGCAGAGAAATGATCCAAGTCTTGAACTTGCCTGAAATAGGATACTTGTTGGTGAGCGCCATATCGTAGGCAACTGAGCAATGCGCCATCATTTGAGCAATTGTCATTTTGCCCCAAAGAGGTTGGCTTTCAGCTGTGAGCTTGTTGATGCGTTCTAAGGTAGTATTGAGCCCTTCTT
>CAZMYK010000875.1:0-2041 GCA_964570435.1 uncultured Saprospiraceae bacterium
CAACTCTATATCTACTTCTGACATTTAACTATGTTTAATTTAGATTCTGCGGAGTGACCTATAACACAAAAATCACTCTGGTATTAAAGAAGCAGCAAGTTTAAAAAATTGTACAAAGACTGGGTAAATTTTTCGATAAAAAACCGAAAAGGAGTGCTGGGAGGGATCGAAAAGGGCCATTTTCTAGCAGAATGGCTTCGGTTGACGACTTGCTTTCACAGGAAAGGACCTTGAATGTGAGTTCAAGTCCCTGATTTTTTTGACTACCTTTTCGAATCATTTGGCTGTGCTAGGGTGTAATTAGACAAATTCTCTGCTTACATTATCAATTTTAGCAACGCAAATCGAAACATTGATCTTCAAAAAAACAAAGCAATTAATCCTGCATTTCTTCTGAATAGTCAATGACTTTCTGCCATACCCGAAATAGATTTCCTGAGCACATCTTTTCAATGTCTTCCTCAGAATAGCCACGTCTGAGCAGCTCTTCTATCAGGTTAGGATATTCCGAAACGTCCTTTAGCCCTGTAGGTAAGGAATCACCCACTCCATCGTAGTCAGAACCGAAACCGACATGGTCCACTCCAGCGATCTTGACTACATTATCTATGTGGTCTGCAACCATGTCTACGTCTGAGAAGGTCAATGGATTCTTCTCATAAAACTCAGCTATCAAGGCTTTCGCTTCTTCATCTCGAAATCCAAGTCCTTTCTCATCGAGCAATTCACCGAGCATTGCTCGACTCTTCTTTCTTTCATCTGCAACCTTTCCATCAAGGAAGGTAGAGCCGAAATTAATCATGATCACGCCGCCATTCTTACCTAGTTCAGCAATCATATCGTCGGACATGTTTCTCTCGAAATCAGGAGTGTACTTTCGACTAGATGAGTGCGATGCGATCACTGGTATGTCTGTGTGCTTCATCACTTGGTAAAAGGTGTTATCAGATACATGGGAAATGTCCACCATAATTCCTTGTTTGTTGAGTTCAGTAACAGCCTTAAAGCCGAAGGGACTTAGTCCTGCCCAAGTGCCAGTGGTGTCGTAGCTGGAATCGCAAATATGGTTGTCCTTGGAATGGGTCAATGTAACATATGATATTCCACGTTCTCGGAAGTAGCTAATGTTTTCCAACTTACCTTCGATCGGTGCACCATTCTCCATGCCCATTGGCAAGGCAACAAGGCCTTTATCGAAGGCTGCTTTCACATCGCTAGGACTTTTTGCGACTACAAAATTCTTAGGTAGTTCATTTGCAATTCCTTGGACCATGTTAATCAAGGTATCTGCTAAATTTTTAGCCCTACCATCTTGATAAGCTGCTGGAATGTATATGCTCATAAAGGGAGCATCCAGTCCACCTTCCCTCGATCTTTCGAAGTCAAAGTCCCCTTCATCAGTAGCTATTGGTATTCCAAGGTATTCTCTGTCGAGGCGGAAATTTTTGATCTTGAGCCTGTAGGGAAGGTCAACGTGGCCATCAGTAATTATGTACCGATGGGCGAGTTCCTGAGCTTTTGCCGAAAGATCAGCATTTTCCAAATCGGACTCAACTTCTACCTTGACCATCTTGGGGTCAGCAGTAGATTCTGCTGAAATCATGGGTGCTTCTGAATTTAGAGGCACCTTGGACTTGGTTGTACAGGAAATAATTGTAAGGACGAAGGCAAATAGTAGTATTCGTTTCATAAGAAGTAGGATTTTCTTACTCAAATTTATCAATCTTTAGCGGCTCTACCTGATTTCAGTTAATAATTCATAAATTTGCCCACCTGAAATGATAATTATACTCTTATTCTAATGAAAGAAGTCAAGCTATTTTCAGGCACGAACTCCAAGTACATCGCTGAGCCCATCGCTGATTACTATGGTTACTCTCTGGGAAATCTCACTGTGAATCGTTTTAGCGACGGTGAAATGCAAACCATTATCGAAGAGTCCGTTAGAGGAGCCTCTGTCTTTTTTATCCAATCCACCTTTGCACCAGCTGACAATCTGCTAGAGTTGCTATTACTTATTGATTCTGCTAAGCGCGCATCG
>CAZMYK010000876.1:0-2033 GCA_964570435.1 uncultured Saprospiraceae bacterium
TTCGGGGTAATAATTCTGATTCGGTCAGATTCCAGACTTTGAATTAGGTATTCAAGATAGCCTGTCAACAGGATAGACTTGTTACGGAGTGGCTTCATTCCTGCCTCGTGCAGCATTTCCAAAGATGCCTTGACCGGGGCCAAGGAAAGAATGGGTTGGCAGCTGATTTGCCAGGACTCAATACCCACTTCCGGATCGAAACCATCCCTCATTCCGAATCGTGTGGATCTTTTGTTTCCCCACCATCCTTTTAATTTAGGGAGTCCTATCTCATCGTGGTAGCGTTCATGAATATAAGCACCTGCAATGCTGCCTGGACCTGCGTTCATGTATTTGTAGGTGCACCAAACTCCAAAATCAACATTTGCATCATGTAGGGAAAGGGGTGCATTTCCAACTGCATGGGCTAGATCGAAGCCTACAATGCATCCTGCTTCATGAGCCCAATCTGTTATCTTCGAAATGTTTAATAGCTGACCAGTATAGTAGTTAAGCCCTCCAAGCAAGACCAAGGCTATTTCATCACCCTGCTCCTTGAGAATAGCTTTGATTTTATCCTCATTTATCAGCTCACTAGTACTAGATTTTGGGACAAAAATCAAGTTTTCGCTGTTGTCTAATCCATGCCATTCTAGGTGAGATTCAACTGCAAATTGGTCCGAAGGAAAGACATCTTGCTCGATCAAAATTTTTGTCCTCTTCCCATTCGGGCGGTAGAAACTAGTCAACATCAGATGCAAGTTGACCGTTAGGGTATTCATCAGCGTTACTTCGCTAAGTTTTGCACCTACCAGCAAGGCCATCTTCTCCTTTAAGCTTAGGTGGAATTGCACCCATGGTAGTTCGCTATTGAAGTGCCCTTTTACCCCAAGCGATTTCCACTGTTCCATGACAGCTTCAACTTCGGTCACCGCTCGCTTTGACTGAAGTCCAAGAGAATTGCCGCAAAGGTAGATCTGCTCCTTCCCATCAGAGTCCCTAGGGAAGTAGAATTCATCCCTATATTTGCTAAGAGGATCTTCTCTGTCCATCTTTTCAGCAAAAGTTTTTTCTGAATTATACAGCAACTTTGACACGTTAAGGAGGTCAATGTTTTTGATAAAAGGATTGGCCATCTATTGTTTTTTTAACCATTTTTCGCAAAGGAGGGGCCAGGTCGATGCAGCATCTCCCCTCTCACTGCGCATTCCATATCCATGGCCACCCTCAGGAAACATGTGAAGCTCTACTGGGGTACCATTTTTCTGCAGTGCTTGTGAAAAGATGAGTGAGCTATTCGCATGCTGGTCATCAGCAGAAACACTAATGAAGGTGGGAACTGTCCTGCCCGACAAGTTAATTTCTGGACTTACTCCACCATCTCCACCCTGGTCGAGATAGGCAGGGTAGATCAGTACAGTAAAATCTGGTGCGATTTCTTGCATATCTTCAGACTCTAGCATACTTGCACTTCCCCAAGCAGCCAGGTGTCCACCTGCTGAAAAGCCAAGCACTCCAAGCTTAGAATAGGTGGGAGAACTTGCACGAATAAGTTTAATGGCACGCTGCAGGTCCTCTAGGGCTCTCATTCTCTTCTCTGGCACACTGTATTCTAGGATATAGGCTGTATAGCCAAGTGAGGTTAGCCAGTCTGCGATTTCAATCCCTTCCAAGTCTATGGCTAGAATGTGATAGCCTCCTCCTGGACACACAATTACTGCCCTTCCATTGTCTATTCTTTGTTCAGGCCTAAATACTTGAAGCCTAGGATTGACCACATTAGAAAGGCGGGTTACTTCATCTCTTGTTTTGCTAACAGGATCCTTACGCTCCATCCCAGGCAATAGTTCTTCATCTGCGTACAGTTCAATAAAGTCCTGTCCAAAAAGGAAGGGACCGAAGAAGCAAAAAATTAGCGAATAAGTAATAAACTTCATTTATCTAAGCATTTACACCGATTGGTGAGACGTAAGTTACTAAGTCCATCAACAATAATGGACCAGAAAATTAAACTTTCACCATAGTTCATTATTAATCCATGCTCTGTAGTAAGA
>CAZMYK010000877.1:0-2032 GCA_964570435.1 uncultured Saprospiraceae bacterium
TTTGGAGCAGCTTGACAATCAAGTGATATTTGAAAATACAGCATCATCGTATACTGAGATTTCTTACTCTATCAATGATGAACTTTATCAAGGTGACCTCAGTCAGTACTTATTCGAGGAAAACGGAACTTACATCATTCGGCAGCTTGTAAGTAATGCTTGTTCTGAAAGTGAGTTTCAAGATACTGTAGCAGTAGATGTATATCCCAGTGCTGGTTTTTCACTTAACACCACAACTGGCTGTGCACCCCTTACCATAGAATTTGAAAGCAAGTCAACAGAAAATACCTCGGAGGTTTCTTGGATATTCCTCGGAGCAGACACTGAAGATGTGACAGGACTAAATCCATCAGTGACCTATAATGAGGTCGGAAAATACAGCGTGCAGGTGATAGCAACGAATGAATTTGGTTCGGACACAATTAATCTTAACGAAATTATAGAAGTCATAGAAAGTCCTGAAGCAGCCTTTGATTTCAGAGCAGAAGGTACTAACGTGGTGTTCTCTGCCATTGTCGGCGACTATGATGAAATCGTGTGGGACCTAGGTGATGGAAGCACCTCTAATGAACTGGACCCTGTCCATACTTACGATGAGGAAGGGAATTATACAGTGACTTTGACAGTGTACTTTGGAAATTGTGTGTATGTATATACAGAAGATCTTGCGCTTTTCTCTTCTAACATTGATGAAGTGGAAGTTCTAGAAAACTTCTTAGTGTATCCGAATCCCGCTCAAGATGTAGTGAATGTTTCGTTTTCGGGAATTGAGCATGTGGTGGAAGTTTCTCTGGTGGATCAACTGGGAAGAAGGTTAGGTAGTAGGAAGGTGAATGGAAGTAAGGAAGACTTAAGGATTGACGAAATTAGCAACTATCCTACGGGACAATATTTAGTTGCCTTGATTCGAAAAGATAAGAAGCCAGTCTACCGAAAACTAGTTATCGTGCGATAGGCTAGACAACGTGAGCTAAGATCATGGTGTCTTAGATAGTAGGCCGACTAATTTTTGATACCTTAGTATCAGCTAATAAAGTAAAATGAGAACAACTCTAATTGTTCTCATTTTGCACTTTGTAAAAGTAACCGAAAAAATTTGACCTAAAATCCGATTGTAGTCCAATGAAATCGCTGTTTAAGATTGTATTCTTTTTTGTATTTCTATCGCCACACTCCCTTAGTGGCCAATGTAATGACCTGAATGACCAGCTCGGTTCATTCACCGTCTCTCCAGGCCAGGATACTTGTGTTGAAATCACTCTTGCAGGTTTGCTAAATAATGACTTGGGAGTTAACAACAGTTTACAAGCTGTCCTACTAGATTTTGAGCACAATAGCGTGGGTGATCTCTTTGTGGAGTTGCAATCTCCTAGTGGTGTACCAGTTGCCCTAGTAGCAGATATCGTTGGAGGTACTGTTACAAGTGGTTCACGGTGGATTGTCGTTTTTACAGAATGTGGAAGCAGTGCTACCCCTGATGTAGGAAATGGCATTTTCAGTGATATTTGGCTAAATTCTGAAAGCTGGACACCTGCAACTAACTACACTGGATCTTACTATCCAAACTCTGGTTGCTTGGAGGACTTTGTTGGAAGTCTGAATGGCTTATGGAAATTGCGAATCGTAAACACTTCTAGTTTTGAAACAGCTTCTTTTAACCAAGTGGATTTCTGCCTTGAGAACTCTGATCTGGCTCCATGCCTAGCGGAGGCAGGGACTCAGGCAGTTAGTAATATCACCGTTTGCGAAAACGACGATCTCAACTTAAATTTGGGTGTTGCAGCTAGTACCAATAATCCTGACTTTACTCTGGCTTATTTTGTAGTAAATGAGATTGATGAGATTGTAAGAATCAATTTAAATCAAGATTTTGTGGGTTTGGCTCCTGGTAATTATCAAGTTTGTGCCTTCTCGGTTGAAAATGATGACTTTGTGACATTGAATAACCTGGGTGTTACTTATTCTGAATTATTGACGTCAATTGGAAATGCCACACTTGACATCTGCATAGACATTAGCGACTCATGTACAG
>CAZMYK010000878.1:0-2031 GCA_964570435.1 uncultured Saprospiraceae bacterium
TAACATAGCAAAAATTGGTTCTAGTCATCAGCTGTTCTTAAATACAATTCAGCTGCCTTCCAATCTTCTAAGCTATCTATATTGATGTTAGGGGAATTCTTCATTTCATAGTGTGCAATGCGGTCACCATATAGGCTTCGTTTTTCCTTAAGAACAGACCACTTCACAAGGTAAATCGAACCGTCTCGATACCACGCATCACTTAAATTTTGGCGCCTTGTTGGTGGGGTCGTTTTACCCGAGTACAAATGGACAAAATCTTGGTCTTGTACATAAATCCAATCTGGATGATAGATGTGGGGCAGCTGACGCATTGTTACGAGACTGTCGCCCGAAAAATCTTTGAATTTCTCAATGGCGCCTTCAAGGTCTCCACTCTTTCTAAATGGTACTGTGGGTTGCAAGAGACAAAGAGCATCAAAAAAATGGCCCTTGGCCTCATAAGATTCAATGACATGGAGAAGCACCTCGATCGTAGAACTTGTGTCAGTTGCAAGTTTGGAAGGCCTCATAAATGGTACATTAGCACCTGCTGCTTTAGCAATCTCTGCAATTTCTGGATCTTCTGTGGAAACCATCGTTTCTGTGATTTGCAAGCAAGAAAGAGCTGACGAGATAGTATATTCTATTAAAGGAAGATTATTCAATAGTTTGATGTTTTTCCGAGGCACTCCTTTAGAACCACCTCTTGCAGGGATGACAGCTAGAATCTTCAAATTTTGTAATTGAGTTTTTTGTGAAATGTCAAAGGCACCTCGGCAATAATATCTGCGATCTGTGTCCCTGCTTCTCCCTTCCCATAAATGGTGCTAGAAGTCATCCTTCCTTTCTTGCATTGAGATGTGATTGCGCCTAGAATTTCATCTGAAGATCCGACAACATCCACAACATTGGGACCTCTTTCCCTGCCATCCTGTCTGGAACCAATGTTAACCACTGGAACCCCCAAGTAGGAGGCTTCTCTTATTCCAACACTACTATTGCCTACTAAGCATTGACTATTGACCAGCAAGGTAAGGAAGTCCTTGGGCTTCATATTTTTAAAAAAGTGGACCTTCGAATCGTGGTGGTTTTCACGGAATGATCTAAGTGCATTTGACGTGCCATCAGAGCCCGCATCGACATTGGGCCAAAACCAAAGCACAGTCTTCCCCCACTTCTCGATGGCTGCTATAGTTTGTCTCGCTTGCTGTTTAGCCTGCTGAAACTCCGTTGTCACTGGATGTTGCATGACTATAATGTATCCATCATTGAGTGAAGGCTTGCTTCCAACCCCACCATATCTTTCATATATATTAAAATCCAAACTGCCATTGCCTTTTACTTCGGCTGCTAGGTCGATCGAAGGACATCCTGTAACAAAAACTTTGTCCTGCGCTTCGCCAAGTCTTAGGACCCGCATCCTGGCCTTCTCCGTCGAGACCAAGTGAATGTCCGCTAGTTTCGTGATTGAGTGCCTTACCTTTTCATCAATATTTCCAGTAATTTCTCCACCTTGGATGTGGATTAACGGAATATTCATAAAAGAGGCAGCAACTGCTGTGGCCATAGTCTCATATCGATCAGCGATGGTAATTACTGCATCAGGTTGCTCTTGCTCGAACACATTTGTAAGTTCGAGGATCCCAAGGCCTGTAGTCTTGGCCTGAGATACAAGCGTACCACCTTCTAAGACATTAAAAACCTTGGCATTAATGCTGAATCCGTCTTCTTCTACAACATCAACAGCTGAACCGTATCTTTTCAGCAAGGCAGATCCTGCAATGACTAGGCACAATTCGAGACCTGGATGCTTTACTATCGCAGTAAGTGCGGTTTTTATCCTACTATAACTAGGTCTGGCAGTAATCACCACAGCTATTTTACGCACCTCCTTATTCATTCACTGAAATCGTCTTGTGTGAGAAAATCATACTTATTCATGTCCCTTGTTAATCGCTTTCCGATTACGCCTTCATAGTCACTGGCTCTGACACCCAGACCTGCAGGTTTCTTTGACTCGAGGTCTTCAAATTGAAGAACATGCCCTAC
>CAZMYK010000879.1:0-2030 GCA_964570435.1 uncultured Saprospiraceae bacterium
TATGCATCCCGCTTCATCAGTAAAGGTCACCTTATATATTCCACTGCTAACGCTAGGCAATGTGTTTCCAGTGCTGCCATCCTCCCACATGTAGGAAAAAGGACCTTGACCCTCGGCAGCCATCAGAACAATGTTAGTCGTTTCCTGGTCGGTACACAATTCGGCACTCTGGGTAACCTCAACATTTAGGGTAGCACATGAATTTTCAAAGTAGAAGCCAAAGTCGATTGTTTGATTTCCCGAAGCATCGAGGTCGAACCAGTCATCTATTGGATCCCCATCATTAAGAGGTTCTCCATCTGCTGTGATTACTATGACCCCAGAGGCAATATCTAATTCCGAAAGGCCAGGCCATCCACCTGGTCGTCCGTTATCATCTCCATTAATGTCTGTGTTGGGGTCAACATGTCCAGGCACTCCAGTCATTCCATGTAAAGCTCCACCTTCCTCCCAATTGTCTACGGACCAAACAAACACTAGATAATTTCCCGGTATCCCTGGAGAAAAAGAATATTTACCTTCTTCATCGGTCTCTGCAAAACCGGCGAAACCCTCACTATCAGGAATCCCATCTCCGTCAGAATCTTCCCACATAATTAACTTTACACCTGGAATTCCTGGTTCATCGAAGTCATCTAGTCCATTTTGATTGAGGTCATTCCAGACCCGATTTCCAATTGTATTTTGTCCAGGGACTTTTGCTTGTCCGAAGACAAACTCTCCACGCCACTTGGCTTCATCCATAAAATTCGAAGCGCTTATTCCTTGAGCTGGATCATTAATATTTCCAAGATGGGGACTACCGATCCCTGCTGAAATAAAGGGTCGAATGAAAATCTCTACCTTTTGCATTGGTTTATCTGCTGGGACAACCATCGAAAAGTTACAGACATCATTGCGCCAAATGTTATAGGTCCAATCATAAGGAAGCCGGTCTATCGAGTTATATATGTTAAGCAGGTGGAGCACACTTCCATCTTCGTAGGTCACTTTTAAGGTGATGTCTTTCTCTCCTAATCGTTCAAAATTGGGGTGCTTTAAGGCTTCGAAGGTTTCCGGATCAGTGGGATCGATCACAGGAGGCAGGGTGCCATTGAATTCGATGGGCTTATAGACAATCGTTGCTTGGTCCTGTGTTTCGTGAACAGTACCATATACAAGATAGACATCTTCATTTAGTCGCTCCTGTCCCGGTAGGTCTACAACCTCTTGCCAGTGCTTATTGTCTTCCTGCATGGGAAGCGCTCTCTCATAGATTCGTGAACCGTCCACTAATTTCCCAACCGGAAAACCTTGGGCAAACCGGAATTGATAGGGAACTTCTTCTCCTTTGTAATTCACTGTTCCAGATTTTGCCTGTGCGTCGCCGACAAAGTACCTATGCATGGCATAAGCCGAAAAGTCCCCAAATCCATCCCAAGGCCCAGGACCATTACTTCTTTTTTCTAGGCAATGGTTGTTTCTCTGCATGCAATCCGAGGCTTCTATGCCAGCCTCTCCACGCGCATCATATTGGCATATTGGATCTACAAATTCATAAAGATCTTGATTGAATGTCCAAGCCTGTCCTCTTCCTCCACCTGAACTTTCACTACTTCCATAAGGATAGTTGAATTCAAACATGTTAGCATCATTATTGGCATATGGTCCCTCGCCCCAATGAGGTAGGCTGAGGGCATGGCCAAGTTCATGAATGAAGATGTCAGTAAAGTCGGGACTTACGAATGAATTCCCACCTCCCCAACCACCAGGTGCAAGGTTGAGTGTATTGCCAAAGTAGACCGTGCTTAAGAAGTCCCCAGTCGAGTGGTGTAGGTTGCTAAGCGAAAGGGTGGTAATGGAATTAATACTCCCCTCATTAAAGATACCATTGGCAGCCAACTCGCCCTTTGACTTTAACCTAGCTAGCTGCTCTGTATCATTATTAGCAATTACTTCAGGATAGACTAGGGGCTCTGGAAATACGCCATATCTTATGACACTCACAGGAATGGCAGATGCAAGTTCTTGTAGAAAGCTTTCAAATATCG
>CAZMYK010000880.1:0-2028 GCA_964570435.1 uncultured Saprospiraceae bacterium
CATGAAGAGTCAAAGGCTTGACCTGAAAGATAATGAGAACCAGATCAAAATGGACATTCGCCGAGCTTATCGTAGCGTTCTAACGCAAATGCCAAGGATTGAAATCGCAAGGAAGAATGTAGAAAATGCCGAACGTACCTATGAAATCAATCTTGAAAGGTATCTGAATGGCGATTTATCGGGAATCGACTTGAATCAATTCCAAACGCAATTGTCAAGTAAGAAGATAGACTTGGCGCGCTCCCTAATTAACTACAAAACACAATTGCTGGATCTTAAGATTTTAACCTTGTATGACTGGGAGAAACAAGAGCCAGTATCCTTGGCCTTGATCAAAAATTAGATCATCCAAAATGAGATCTGTGATTAACGAAATGAAGCATAAAGATTCGAAAAAATTAAAATTTAATATAGTGAAAGACCATATCTATCTACTTGTATTTTTCTTTTTGGTTTTGATGTCCTGCAATCAACAAGAAGAAGAAACTCCTACCATTGATATCGCGGCTCCAGTTTCTGTTATCAAAGTCGAGACTGATCAACTTTCCCGATACACCGTTGCAACTGGGAATGCAATGGCTGATAAGGAAATGGAAATGAAAGCTAAGCTGGGTGGTGAATTTCGTCTCAAAAATCACCCAGAATACAATCGACCCTATAAGCTCGGTGACAGAGTCAAGGCAGGTCAACCCTTTATGGAAATTGAGGACAAGGAATACGTGAATTCTATCAGTTTGGCGTCGAAGAAGATGAATCTTGAGCTCGCTGAGAAAACCCTCCTAAAGCAAAAATCTGTTTTTGAAAAGGGAGGAGTTACTGAACGTGAAGTCCAAGATGCGGAGCTGCAAGTGACCTCTGCGAAAAACGACCTAGAAAATGCACAAATCAGGTTGGAAAAGATGAAAATGACCATACCTATTTCGGGTGTCATTGTTGAATTTCCTCACTATACCCCTAATAGCATCATCGAACAAGGTGCTCCCCTCGGTAAGATCATGGATTATTCGAAAATGTATATTGACGTTAATCTACCTGAGAACACCATGAGCGAAATCAAGATAGGTCAGGCAGTGCAATTGACTAACTACAGTGTCCCAGACGATACCTTGTCAGGAAGAATTACTGAAATCTCACCTGCCATTGACGTCAGCACTAGAACCTACCTCGCAAAGGTTAGATTCAACAATGGACGACTGATCATCCGTCCCGGGATGTTTGTGAAGACCTTAATCAAGGTCAAGCAGAAAAACGATATCATCATCATTCCGAAAGAAATCATCATTTCAGACCAGTCGGGGAAAAGAGTTTTTGTTGTTGAAGACAACACTGCCGTAGAACGTATTATCCAGACTGGACTAGAAAACGACGACATGATCGAAGTCGTAAGTGGACTTAAAGAAAATGAGCGGCTTGTAGTCAAGGGTTTCGAGACACTTAGAAACAAATCCAAAGTGAAAGTACTGAAATGAAGAAACTAACACAGTTTGCTGTCGATTATCCAGTCACCATTTTGATGGCTATTCTAGGTATATGCATATTGGGATATATTTCATATTCCCGCCTGGGTGTTGACTTGCTGCCTGATCTAAACTCACCAAGACTCTTCGTGGAAGTCGTTGCAGGTGAAAAAGCTCCGGAGGAAATCGAAAAGCAGTACATCGAACAAATTGAGGCCTTGACGATGAGGCAGCAAGGCGTAGTTCAAGTTTCTTCTCTAGTCCGCATTGGTTCGGCACAACTTACGGTAGAGTACAATTGGGAGCAAGATATGGATGAGTCCTTCCTTGACCTACAAAAGGCCCTCAACGATTTCAACCAAGCAGGAGAAATAGAACGGATCAGCGTTACCCAATACGATCCGAACAGTGCTCCGATTATGTTGATCGGAATCAGTCATCCCGAGATAAGTGATCTTAATGAACTGCGAAAGATTGCAGAAAATTATTTGAGCAATGAACTGGTTAGACTAGAAGGAGTGGCTCAGGTATCACTATCAGGTCAGCTTGAGCAAGAAGTAGTGATTAAGCC
>CAZMYK010000881.1:0-2024 GCA_964570435.1 uncultured Saprospiraceae bacterium
TACATTTGAGGTAGAAGACACTATGGCTGACTTCATCATTAACATTTCAGCAGATAATCACTACTTTCTATTTGTCAATGGTCAAGTAGTTACCCACGGTCCACAATTAGGTGATCAGAAACACTGGAAATACGAAACCTTAAACCTCAAGCAATTTTTAAGTAAGGGAAAGAATGTGGTCGCGATCAAAGTTGTGAATTATGGTAAGCGGCGTTTCTTAGGTTTTACATCTTTATATACATGTCTTCTGGTCAATGGGATTACACCAAATGCCAAAGTACTTTCTACAAGTGGCAAAGAGGATAATTGGAAGTGCCTGCTAGATCAATCTTATAAGGCTATTGAAATCAACTGGCGAGAGGAAGGAGAAAGATCAATTGTTGGTGGCTTTTACTGTAATAACCCTACTGACCATGTTGATATGAAGAGGCATCCCAAAGGATGGCAAGGCTTGATTTTTGATGACTCGGAATGGCAGAGAAACAAATTCTATGAGAGCGGTAGTAGTATGGGTGGTTCTATTGGCTACCTTTTGGAGCCTCGAAACCTTCCGCTACTGACTTGGGAAGAAGAGGCCATCAAAGCTATCGTTCGTTCAGAGCCCTTGACCTCGTCTCAGTTCCCCATGAAGGAGATCACAATTCCAGCAAATACCAAGCTCACCTTTCTCCTAGACCAAAAAGTGGTCACCAATGGATTTCCAGAGTTGGTCTTCAGCCGGGGCAAGTACTCAGATATAAAGATTAAATATGCAGAGAATCTTTTTGGAGCTAATAATGAAAAAGGGGACCGAGATGATTTACATGGAAAAAAACTGCTAGGTTATTACGATAAGATCATATCTAGTGGAGACGACCATCAGAAATTCATTCCTAATTGGATGCGAACTTTCAGGTTTATAGAATTTGAAATTGAAACAATGGATGAGGCTCTGACATTGCATAGCTTTGTGAATAATAAGTCTAGAACAAGCCTTCCGTCGATTGCTGAATTCACTTCAGATAATGAAGTCTACAATGAGATTTTCAACATCTGCAAGCGCACCACTGATATTTGCACGCAAGACTACTTCTTAAGCGATGCCTACTATGAAACCCTACAATATGTTGGAGACAGCAAAGTACAAGCCCTTGTTTGGCAAGCCATGAGCGGCAACACAGCTCACACTGAAAATGCCATCCGGCAATTTGACCACTCTCGTGATTCTGAAGGAAATATCCTAGGTGCATATCCACTCCGTTCTATTTTCATCTACCCGACGTACTCCCTTGTTTGGATCGACATGGTCGCAGACTTGTACGAGTTAAAACAAGACAAGAATCTTATTCACCAGTACAAAAATGGAATAATTCACACCCTTGGTGGTTTCGAAGACAACATCAATAACTTGAACCTGGTCAAAAGGACCAAATACAGATACTTTGTAGATTGGTATACTGGACCAAATAATGGTGGTGGGACAGCGACAAACAATGGAGGCGAGAATTCTGCAGTAGTTAGCTTACACTATGTGCATGCTCTGACGAAGGCTTCAATCCTACTTGAAGCCATAGGTGATCACAGTACTTCACAAAAGTATTTGCAAAAAGCACATGAGACCCGCAAAGCAGTTTTTGATTTATGCTATGACTCTGATAAGGGCTTATTTGCAGAACGTCCGGACAAAACGGTATACGACCAGCATACCAATATTATGGCAATTCTTACCGATGCAATACCACGGGATGAGCAAAAAGATCTGCTGATTAAAATACTCGAAAACAAAAGCCTACTCCAAGCTACTTATTACTATCGCTACTACCTATTCGAGGCTATTAAGAAGGTGGATGCTCCAGAATTATTCGATCTCGCCCAAAAACCTTGGCTGAAAATGATCGCTGACAATATGACGACCACCTTGGAGCGCTTTGAAAGCGAGGAAAAGCCAACTCGCTCTGAAGTACATCCTTGGAGTGCGTCCCCTGCCTACTTCTATTTTAACTACCTAGCAGGTATACGATCTACTAAGAATAACTTCGAAGAGG
>CAZMYK010000882.1:0-2019 GCA_964570435.1 uncultured Saprospiraceae bacterium
GGGCCGCCGTCGCAGGAGGTACTACAACCTTCATGGAAATGCCCAACACCAAACCACCAGCACTGGACCAAGGAGCTTTGCAATCAAAGTATGATAGGGCAGGCGAGGTTTCACCTGCTAACTATTCATTCTTTATGGGTGCCTCCAACGAGAATGTGGAAGAAGTATTAAGGACAGATCAGCGGTGGGTTTGTGGGGTCAAAATTTTCATGGGCTCTTCGACTGGCAATATGTTAGTGGACAACAAGAAAACTTTAGAAAACCTTTTCAGTAAGGTTCCCTTGCTAATTGCGACCCACTGTGAGGATGAGTCCACAATAAGAAGTAACACTGCTGAATACAAAGAAAGGTTCGGGGATCAAATTCCCTTTTCTGCGCACCCTGAGATTAGAAGTGTAGAGGCATGTCATATGTCCTCATCCTTGGCAATAGAAATGGCAAAGAAGTACGGTACTAGACTACACATCTTGCATATTTCCACTGAAGAAGAATTGGCACTTTTCGAAAACACCATGCCACTATCACAAAAGAGAATTACCTCTGAAGTTTGTGTACATCACCTTTATTTCGATGCTAGTCAATACGAAACGCTAGGTTCGAAGATTAAGTGCAACCCTGCTATCAAGGAAGCTAGACATAAGCGTGCCTTGATGAAGGCCTTGCTGGATGACCGATTAGATATCATTGCGACGGACCATGCTCCACATCTTAGAGAGGAAAAAGATAACTTATATCTGAAAGCTCCATCAGGTCTGCCCCTTGTACAGCATTCGCTGAACATGATGCTGGACTTCCACCAGGAAGGAATCCTCAGTGTTGAGAAAGTCGTAGAGAAAATGTCACATGCCCCTGCCATTTGTTTCCAAATAAAAGAGCGGGGTTACATCAGAGAAGGCTACCACGCAGATCTAGTTGTGGTGGATATGGATGCAGACTGGAACGTTGCACCAGAAAATATAGCCTTTAAATGTGGATGGTCTCCACTGGAAGGAAAAAGATTTCGCAATAAGGTAATGCAGACCTATGTCAATGGGCATCTTGCTTACGATGGCACGAAGATCAGTAAGGAGCTACACGGTATGAGACTAGAATTCGATAGACAAGTATGATTAAATATGTGCCCCAAGTCTTGATCATATGCCTTGCACCATGGGTTCTCAACAAGCTGCTCAAGGGTAAGAAAGTTGGAAACCTATTGAGTCCTGTAGTTATGTCCTATTTAGTAGGGATACTTGTTGCCATGTTTGGTCTGGTACCACTTGATGAAGGTATAAACAAGAACTTTTCAGAGATTAGCATCATGCTTGCCATTCCGCTCTTACTTTTTTCTTCTGATATAAAGTCATGGCTTAAGAATGCAGGTCCAACTGTCCTTTCATTTGTCTTTGCGATAGTAGCGGCCATGCTAAGTACTGCCTTATTTGCCTTTGTTTTCAAAGATAAGATAGACTCTGTTTGGTATCAAAGTGGCATGTTGGCTGGAGTTTTTACGGGAGGTACGGCTAACATGCAAGCTGTCGGTCTAGCTGTGGGAGTCAGCGAGGAAATCTTTGTAGTATTGAACGCCGCAGAAATACTATGGGGTGGTCTTTACTTGCTATTCTTGACTTCTGTAGCCCACAAGTTCTTTGGATTTTTCTTACCAAATTATGATTTTGGCGCTGAAGCAGAAGGTCAAGAAATAGAATCTGGGACCTATGATCTTAAGTCAATGTTGATATCTATCGCCCTTTCTATTGCTATTGTTGGCATTACAGTGGGACTTGCATATGCAATATATGGTAGTCTAAGCAATACGACCTTTATCATTTTGATTCTTACCACCTTTAGTGTCATAGCATCATTCAACGGAAAAATTAGAGCCCTGGAGGGTTCCTTTGAAGCAGGAGACTACCTATTGCTAGTCTTCTGTGTGGCAATAGGAATGAGGTCAGACTTCGGAGAATTAGTCAACACAGGGGGAAATGTGATCTTGTTTACAGGTGCTTGTTTTCTCCTGACAGTAGTCATCCATCTTCT
>CAZMYK010000883.1:0-2011 GCA_964570435.1 uncultured Saprospiraceae bacterium
TCACGGTTCTCGCGCTTAAAGCACCGTCGTACTTTACTTCTGCGAAGATCGCTTTTTCACTCATGACCAATCATTTGCCATCCACAAACTTTCACTTATTTATAGCAGAGCCTGCTCGTCAGCAAAGTAGAAATGTTTAAGCATCTTCGCAATAACAAATCATAAAGTCGCACCAGGCTCTTCGGCAATTTGTAGAACTTAGTACGGAAGTGTAAGTAAAAAACCAATTGTGAAGTTGGCCTCCCAATCAAAGATAAATTGATCACAGCCTGTACCGTCTTTCAAACCCTGGTAGATATTAAGACCAGACTTTGTTTTCGCCTCGTCAGCATCATATGAACCTGGATTATCAAGAACAGTATATCTTTCCTTGTCCTTTCTAGATTGCTTGGCAAGGGTAAAAGGCACTCCACCAATAATGAAACAAGTACCCACCATACTGCTAGGGATCATCTCCCCAATCTTCTTGCTGTCAGAATAAGCCGTCGCATCACTTGTACTGTTCTGAAAATACTTCGCACCATACGATTCTTCAGCCTTAACCTTTCCCCCTTCAATCCAAGATACCTTAGTATTTCCGGATCCTATATCCACAACAAATGCAGAGCTTTCATAGTCTCTTGGCAGTACTGACTTCAAAGCATACGCGCCTTCTTGTTCAGGGGTCACTTCATTGACCACAAAACCCAAGTCCTTCAATGCTTTGATAATAGGTTGTGTTTTAGGGTTCTTCATCGCACCAGAAGAAACAACAAAGTGGATCTCATTCCCTGAAACGCCGTAATCTAGAAACTTAGCGATGTATTGCTTAAGTCCTTGGCTGACATCTGTCCCAGAGGCCATTCCTTCGTAAACCAAACTATTGCCCCACTCTGCTTTTTCGAGCTTCCAATTCTTTTCTTTGTCCGTTTTGATGATGAAGGAGTTAAAACCTGAGGCTCCTAACTCTACTACACCCTTTAACTTTCCACCGATAGGTACAGGTGGAGTATAATTCCAAGAACCAGAATTAGACTTATCCGACTTCGCCTTGGTCTCAGGTACTGGCACATCCGCCTTGATGTCTTTTCCATCCTCATCCTTCCCGATCACGACTTCACTGGTGTCACCACCGCTAGATGGTCCTATTTGAGGCAGGCCAAGAGAGTCCGCCATAAATCTATAGCCAAAAAATAAGGCTGCTAGAACTAGTAGCGTTATTAGTAATTTCGAAAAAGTAGTTAGTTTACCCATTTCTGTTTTGTCTCTTTTATTTGATTAACCAATTGTGAATATAAGCCATAATATTATTAATTTGTCACTATTTTTGATCCAATCTCCTGAAGAAATGAAATATTATCTACTACTCGCAGTTTGCGTTTTTCTTGTACAACCTGCATTATGCCAAGATATGGCAGAAACAACAAATGAACCCATGGAAGTCATCAAGAAACATGGAACTGAACTAAGCCAAGTGATGGAAATTGCTGGCTGGGTTACAGATGTTTATGGCCCTAGGTTAACTGGCTCTCCTATGCTTGACAAGGCTACAGAATGGGCAGTTTCCGAGTTAAATAAGTGGGGAATGTCGAATGTACACCTTGAAGAATGGGGTCCTTTTGGCAGAGGCTGGGAGCTTAAACACTTCGAAATGCATGCTGAGGCGCCGAACTACTTCCCAATACTAGCCTACCCTAAGGCGTGGTCCCCCTCTGTGAAAGGCGAAGGAGAAGTAATCTACATCGACGCATCTACTCAAGAGGAATTGGATTCCTACAAGGGGAAATTAAAAGGCAAGTTCGTAATGGTAGATAGCATTCGAAAAGTGAAAGAATGGTTCGATCCTCCTGCAGATCGATATGATAGTGAAGACCTCTTAGACATGGCTAATGCTGGCCTTCCAACGCCACGACCAAGGAGAAGGAGGAATGCTGGTGGTTTCAATTTTAATAGGGCCATGTGGTCACTCATCGAGGCTGAGCAACCAATTGCTGTAATAGATCGATCGTACAAGGGTGATCTCGGGACGGTC
>CAZMYK010000884.1:0-2008 GCA_964570435.1 uncultured Saprospiraceae bacterium
GATGTAAGTGCGGATTTCGATTACCTGAACATCGACAACCAATTTAGTAAGATAGGACTAGGCCTTCGAAACGTGCCAGACTTTAGGCTTGAAACCAAGACAAGTAAGTACGTTGAATTTGACACAAGAGGTATCAAGGATGTGGTTGAGTTAGACAGCGGAGGCTACAAAAGGGGAAGTCAACCTGATGGAGGCAGGATCCTAGTCAAGTGCGAGAATTGCCAGATTTCTTTCTAAGAGAGAATTTATATGGAGGTATCGGCAGATACCTCCATCGTTTTTAGCTAGGAATGTTAAAGTTGCTTAACGCCTATAAAATATGACGTGTGGATCTGGCTATAGTGATCCTTTCCGAATTGGTCCTGGCTTTTGAGCCTTTGTTAATGAGTTCTAAAACATTTGTCAACAGCTTCCTTCAATACTTCTTTTTAGAAATGCAGGACTACATTTAGCACTAGGAATCAAAAATATACCTAGCGATGAGTTCAAAATATCTGTTTCTACTATTCATTATTTACCTTTTTGCGAGTGAAATGATCAACGCACAAGATGCGCAGACCTTTCTTCACACACGGCATGGAGACCATATTTCACTGATCACAATGGGTTCAGAACGAGCCCCTCATTGCACTGTGGCAGAATATCCAGACTTCCTTGTTTTGCATGAAATCCCCAGTATACCGATTCCTGAGCACGTACAAGATTCAACCCTCAGTGAGGTAGAAAAAGCAGAACCATTATTTGCCATCCTAGATAGCCTATTCCCTGGCAAAGCTATCAAGTACATTCTCAACTCCCACCACCACAATCATAGCCTTTCGACCATCACCCCCTTCTTGCAAAAGGGTGCGAAGTTAGTGACAACCAAGGAGAACTTGGAAAGCTTCAACAAACGAGACTTATTCGGTGATGAAGGTAGCGAAGCTTATGCGAAGTCCATCGTCGAAGTTTCTTCAGATACTATAATATTAGCAGAGTCTAGCAATCCTATTACAGTCCTTTATCTCGAAAAGTCTATCTACACCAGTATCCCCTCGCGAACCTATCTGTTCTTTTACTTTTCGGAGCAAAAACTCCTGGCGACCTCCTGCATGGCATATATGAAAGACATAGATGAGAAGTATGGATTCAAAGGAATGATCTACAGCAATCGGATGGTCGACGTGCAGGAAGTAATAAAAGATAAAGAAGTTGATGTAGCGAATACTCTGCAACTATACAAATTCAGATCTGAGAATGGAATTCGTAAGCCACCAATTTTTTCCTTGGCTTATTTTCAAAACGTCTTAGAACATAGCTGGCATAGGAGGGCGCTTTCTGAACACCTGCAGGGTATGAGTATTGAAAAACTTACAAATAAGCGAGATAGCATATTGAACTACTTCATAGAAAGTGACATTTATCACATCGTACTCAATCATGCAGTCTATGAACTTATCGAGAAAAAGGAATATCAAAAAGCGGTTGCACTTGCCCAAATCTTAGTGAACTACGAACCCAACCGATTGAATGAAATCGATACCCTAGGGGAGGCCTATTTTAACAATGGTCAACTTGAGATAGCTAAGCACTACGATGGGATATTGAAGTCCTCAGATAAGAATATAGATGGCCTTGGTATTGGAGAATGGGAAGCCAATCAAAAGAAAAGACTTGCAAATGGTACGTGATTCTTTTTCAAATTATGTGTACATTAAAAATTGCAAAATAGAAGATGTTAGCACCGTATTTATGAAGAAATTGGAAGGTTTGAGGATTTTACGGACGGCATCCGCCTTGATTTGTTTCCTACTTGCCGTGAACCTTGGTAGCGCACAAGTTGAAAAGTTTCAGCTTCACGGCGTAGTTATGGACAGCCTTAGTACTGAAGTTTTGCCCTACGTTACAATCATTGCAAAGACTCCCGAAATGGACTTTGTGGAAGGTACAGCAAGTGATGCCGAAGGGAATTATGCCATAGATTTGCCCAAGGGTGACTATATACTGGAACTGAGTTTTATTGGCTATC
>CAZMYK010000885.1:0-2008 GCA_964570435.1 uncultured Saprospiraceae bacterium
CAATTTTGACGGTTATTATGACCACAAATGCATGTCAGCAACCTGGTGGAGAATCTACCGGAAGTGAGTTTGTTCCTGATATGGCGCATTCGATTGCTTACGAAGCAAACACTTACGCTTACTACTACAACAATACTTGGGGTAGTAAGGAAGACTACTATAAGATGGCAAAGCCAAGAAAACCAGTTCCGGGCACGATAGCTAGAGGGGCTGCAAGTAGTACTGCAATGATGGGCTCGAATAATGAAATTTCAGTGACTGCTAATGGGGCAAAACCTTACTACTTTGAAGATAGTGATGAGGGACGTGAACTAGCGACAGCAGAATTGATCGACAATCCTTTCCAAATAACTGATGCCGGTCTCGAGAAAGGAAAGGACCTATACGAAATTTTCTGTGGGATTTGCCACGGAAATGCTGGAGGTGGGCTAGGTTACTTAGTGAGAGACCCTAACCCTGCTGCTGGAGACGATGGGGGCAAGTATCCTGTACAGCCAGCTAACTTCTTACTCGAGGAGTTTGTTGCTGCTAGCAATGGAAGATACTACCACGCGATAGAGTACGGTAAGAACTTGATGGGCAGTTACAAAGACAAGTTGTCCTATGAAGAAAGATGGCAGGTGATTCACTACATCAGGTCCCTGCAAGCGAAAAATCTGAAGCTAAAGTACAATCAGATGGAAAACACACTAAATAGTGTGGACATGCCTGCTGGTGAGATCATAGCAATGGTTGAGGAAATAGAAACAGATCATACCGAAGGTGGACATCATTCAGATGATGACCACAGTAATGATAATCACGAAAATCAAGATGACCACAGTCACGATGGTGGACATGACGGAGATCACTAATGAACTAATATGAAGACTGAAAATACATTAAACGAATATACATTTACAGGAACTTCTAAGCTCGTGCTGCTTATTGGTATGGGAATCGGAATTCTGTGTCTAGGACTTTCATTTGTCATGGATGCTGGTCTAGATCATCATGCAAGGTTCTGGTCTAACTTCCTCCACAATTCTGTATTCTTTACTGGAATTGCACTAATGGCGACCTTCTTCATAGCGGTTTGTATTACTGCTTGGGCAGGTTGGTACACAGTCTTTAAGAGGGTGTGGGAGGCCTTTTCTCAGTTCCTAATTGTTGGATTGATCTTGATGCTCATTATAGGAATCGGCATATATGCGCACTGGCACCATTTGTATCACTGGGCAGACACGAGTCTGCTGGATCCAAGTAGTGATGCGTATGATGAAATTTTGGATGGTAAATCTGCCTTTCTAAATAAAGAATGGTATGTTATTATAGGAGGGCTTATCGTCCTTGCATGGACCTTCTTCGCATATAAGCTAAGGTCTCTTTCTCTTGATGAAGATGAGAATGGTGGAGATGCAGGATTCAAGCACCATAGAAAAATGAGAGTTTGGGCAGCAGCCTTCCTTCCTATCGCTGGATTCACAAGTGCTGCGATGGTGTGGTTATGGATTATGTCTGTGGATTCTCACTGGTATAGTACCCTATTTGCATGGTATACAGGAGCTTCATGGTTCGTATCGATGATAGCATTGACAATAATTGTATTGGTTTACCTTAAGAATCGAGGCTACTTTGCGAATGTGAGCGCTGATCACTTTCATGACCTAGGTAAGTTTATGTTTGCCTTTAGTATATTCTGGACCTACCTTTGGTTCTCCCAGTATATGTTGATTTGGTATGCGAATGTTGGAGAGGAAACCATCTATTTCAAAAACAGGATTGACAATTATCCAGTGATGTTCTATGGTAATCTGATTATCAACTTTTTGGTGCCTTTCTTTGTTCTAATGAGAAATGATACGAAGAGAAAATATGGTACTCTGATGTTTGTATCTATTGTTTTATTATTTGGTCACTGGTGGGATTTCTTTTTGATGCTAAAGCCTGGTATTCTGCATACGGCACATGAGGTTGCAGGTGTACATGATGCTCACGGTTTTACGGCAGGATTTTCGATCCCAGGACT
>CAZMYK010000886.1:0-2006 GCA_964570435.1 uncultured Saprospiraceae bacterium
AAAACTGGAGGTGCTCTGCTGGGAGATCGGATTAGGATGAATGCCATTGACAATGACCAAGTATTCATGCGATCCCTTGCCACTAGACAGTATAATCTTGCCTTATCTAAGAACATCCAAAGTGCCATCTCAATCATGAAAAGTGCTGGCTTCGACTTGATCGTGCTAGAAACTTCAGGGATAGGCCAATCGGATAGCGAAATTGTAGACCATGCAGACTTTTCAGTCTACGTCATGACACCTGAATTTGGTGCTGCTTCCCAATTAGAGAAGATTGATATGCTGGACTTCGCTGACCTAATTGTACTCAATAAATTTGACAAAAGGGGCGCCCTAGATGCCTTAAGAGACGTAAAGAAACAATACCAAAGGAACAATGATCTCTGGGATGAAGACTTAGATAAAATGCCTGTCGTAGGGACTATCGCCTCACAATTTAATGATCCTGGCACCAACCTCTTATTTGACAAACTTATTCACATCCTACACGGTGAAGAAAGTGAGGCAAGTCAAGGACTAGCGACATCCAAAAAGTCAGTGATCATTCCAGGCTCAAGAGTGAGGTACCTTAGTGAAATCGCTGAGTCTAATAGAAGATATGATCAACAAGTAGCAAGTCAGGCCCTCGCAATCAGGGACCTACAAGACCTTAAGAGGACGAATGAAATTATGGGCGGCCTGCCAGATATTACCCAAAAAATAAATGAAATTGAAGAACTTGTTAGTTCAGAAAATCTTAGAATAGTCGATAAGTGGAATGAAAAAAGGGCACTTTACAAGGATGAGTATTTTTCGTTTAAGGTTCGAGACAAGGAAATCAAAATTGCCAATTTCACAACCTCTCTTTCACAAAACCAAATTCCAAAAATCGCCCTACCTTCTTTTCACGACTGGGGAGATATATTGACCTGGAATCTGCAAGAAAATGTGCCAGGGGAATTCCCATTTACCGCAGGAGTATTTCCATTCAAGCGAGAGGGAGAAGATCCGACAAGAATGTTTGCAGGAGAAGGAGGACCTGAGAGAACCAACAAACGCTTTCACTACCTGTCTAAGGGAAGTGCCACCAAACGGCTATCTACCGCCTTTGACTCCGTTACGCTATATGGTGAGGACCCAGATTACAGGCCCGACATCTATGGGAAGGTCGGTAATTCTGGCGTGAGTATTTGTAGTCTTAACGATGCAAAGAAACTTTATTCGGGATTCGATCTTTGCGATCCAAAGACATCCGTTTCGATGACCATCAATGGCCCAGCAGCCATCATTTGTGCCTTTTTTATGAATGCAGCAATTGATCAAGCCTGCGAAAAGTATCTCATAGAAAATGGCATGGAGGAGCAAATTGAAGCGGCATTTAAGAATAAGTACGATGACCAGGGCGTGGCTAGGCCGAAATACGATGAGACAATTCCGGAAGGTAACGACCAACTAGGTCTCAAGCTTCTAGGCCTGAGTGGTGATGAAGTTCTCGACGCTGAAACTTACAAGAACATAAGAGCGACCGCCCTCCACGCTGTGCGCGGTACTGTTCAAGCAGACATCCTAAAGGAAGACCAAGCGCAAAACACCTGCATTTTTTCAACTGAGTTTTCACTCAAGTTAATGGGTGACATGCAGGAGTATTTCATCCATAACAAGGTTCGAAATTTTTACAGTGTTTCTATTTCTGGCTACCACATTGCGGAGGCAGGAGCCAATCCCATTAGTCAACTTGCGTTTACCCTATCGAATGGCTTCACGTTTGTCGAATACTATCTAGCAAGAGGTATGAAAATCGATGACTTTGCACCTAACCTTTCCTTCTTTTTCTCTAACGGAATAGACCCAGAATATGCTGTTATTGGGCGAGTTGCAAGAAGAATCTGGGCGAAAGCCATGAAGTACAAGTATGAGGCCAACGAACGATCTCAGAAATTGAAATACCATATCCAGACCTCTGGAAGATCGCTACATGCTCAAGAAATAGCATTCAATGACATTAGAACTACACTGCAAGCTCTGTA
>CAZMYK010000887.1:0-1999 GCA_964570435.1 uncultured Saprospiraceae bacterium
GTTCCACCTGATTGGGAAACCCATGGGTGGTTTTATCGCGAGGGAGTAAGGATCAGAACAGCCGATGAAATAGTTGACATGTTGATTGATGTTGTTAGTAAGAATGGGATTCTACTTTTGAACATCCCACCCATGGCCGATGGGAGTTTTCCTGATAAAGTAGTCCAAGAAATGGAAGACTTGGGATCTTGGTTAGAACGTAATGGAGAAGCCATCTATGGAACCTCTCCTTGGTTTATGCATGGTGAGGGAAGCAACGACATTCCTGAAGGTAAGCAGACCTACCACCACAACAATCACTTCGCACAGATTCAATATTCTGTTGACGATATACGCTTCACTACGAAGGGAGACGTGTTGTATGCAAGCTGCTTAGGAAAGCCTGGAGCGTCAATCTTGATCGAGTCCTTAAGGTCCAACTTTAAGTTACCTGCTGGCAGTATCTCCAGCGTAACTCACCTGAGCACCCAAAGTGAAGCTGAATTCAGCCACAATGAAGGAGGCTTGCAGATAGACTTAAGAAATATCGCCTTAGACGAAAAAGCCAATGTTTTCAAGATTGAGTTAAATTACTAGGAGTTTCTACCACCTACGGAATATCCTCTATCTACCATCCACTCATTGAAAATAAACAACTAGTCATTGTAACACCAGAATCATCAACTAGGACTTCCGCCGTACTCTAATTGCCTATAACTTGGGATAAAATCCTAAGCATGACAACACTTTTAACATTATTTATTCAGCTGGCCATAGTAACTACGATACTTGCTCAATCGCCAGAATTCAGATTTATTAAGATTAACGGGCTCGATGGAGCGTCAGTAACATTGCTTAAGCGAAGCTTTGAGGATCCAGCAGTCTTTCTCACGAATCCTCTCCTGTCCTTCGAAGACCCAGCGGTTTTCTTTGAACGCAGGCTTAAGGGATTTGAAGATCCTGCTGTATTTCTTCCCAAGGGCATTAAAGAATTCGAAGACCCAGCTGTGTTTTTAGAAAAGTACAGGGGAATAGAATGGGTAGAATTAAAACTCAAACCAGTGATCAATGAAACAAAAAGTAGGAATCTTAGCTCTAGAATGAAGCCTGCTACCCATAAGTTAGAGATGAAAAACCTTGTTGGAGTAGGTAAGATGAATTCTGAAAGCGGTATTCCGGCTATCGTCATTCCAGGCAAGACAGAAACTAGAATATTGATGCCCAAGTTTATGGTATCTGACAAAATGATGAAGGCCACTTATACTGTTTCTACAGGAAGTGGAAGAAACTTGCAGGTAATGTCAGGCAGCTTTTCCCAAATTTAGCTCTAATGAAATTTTGTATTATTCTAATACTTTTCATTGGGGTCTGTAATCTTAATGCATTACCAAATACATGGACAGGGGCAGGAGGAGATAATCTCTGGAGTAATCCCTCTAATTGGACAAGTGGAGTACCGTCGGCTGTGGATACCGTCGTGATTAATGGAGCGCTTTCTGGAGTAATTGTTAGCGGAAACAAAAGCATTGCTAGATTGGAAATATCTAATTCAATCCTGAATACCACAGCATCTTGGTCGATTAGTGATTCCATATTTATTGATGTCTTAAGCACTGTCAATTGGAATGCCTCTCCTTGGGCTGAAGGTGTTTATGTTAACTATGGCGTGATTAATTTCAATGTTCCTTCAGGTACGGTTCTTTTTCTGAATGCACGATTGCACAATTATGGTGTCTTTAATCATATGGTGGGTAACATTGCTTTTTGGGGTACTGCGATCAATGAAGAAAGCGGGGTCTTCAATATTCTTTGTGAAAACTGTTTGTTAAATGGAACAAGCAATCTGACAAGTGAATTTTTCGATAATGGCCAAATAAAAAGAAATGGATCAGGAGCGGCTAGAATTTCTGTAAAGTATACGGGAAATGGCTTGCTGACCATTGAAAATGGCGAATTGGTATTTAAAAATGGACAAACGGTCTTTGAAGAGGAGATAGTGGAAATAGCTGAATTGGGAACT
>CAZMYK010000888.1:0-1998 GCA_964570435.1 uncultured Saprospiraceae bacterium
TCCAGAATGGGCGAAAGTTTATCCAGAATTAGCTGATGATTATGATGGACCTCCAGCTCCTCCTAGAACAGCTTCCTCTGGTAATAATCAATCTTCTGGTGTTTCTGCAGGAATGGATAAAATGTTGGCGGATGCAAAAGTGGGTCCTGAACTAATTAAAAGTTTAGGAGACGGAATGAAGGGACTTGCAGATTCTGCTAATAAGATGTCCCAACTTGGCGATGCATCTGTCGCCACCAATGATTATGCTAAAAATGTTAAGACTGCATCGAGCTCTTTGGTGGAAATGAATAAGTCTTATGCTACATCTATACAGGCAATGTCAACAATGTCTGAGGCAGCCAAGGATACTAAGGAGTATCATGGACAAGTGCAGAATGTTACCAAGAGTCTTGGTGCTTTGAATGCCGTCTATGAAATGGAACTAAAAGACGCTCAAGGCCATGTCAAGTCAATGAATAAGTTTTATTCTAACCTGACACAGGCTTTAGAAAGTATGGGTGAGGCAGGAAAGGAAACGTCTGCTTTTCAAGCACAGCTTAACACGCTTACTACCAATATTGCATCCCTTAATAAGGTGTACGGTAATATGTTAAGCGCCATGAAACAAGGTTGATTCCAACTAATAATCTAATCTAAAAGAGAAATATTATGGCTGGAGGAAAAGAAACCCCACGGCAGAAACTTATCGGAATGATGTATTTAGTGCTAACTGCTTTGTTAGCGTTGAATGTGTCCTCTACCATAATTGATAAGTTTGTGTTTTTAGACGAGTCATTGGTGAGAGCTAATGGTGAAACCGAAGAGAGAAATGGCCAGATTGTCGAGAGCATTGTAAAGACGGTAGATGATTCTGGTAATAGAGCAGAGGATGTCAAAGTTGTAGAGTTGGCGCAGGAGATAAGAACCGAGACGCAAAAAGCCATCAAAGAATTAACAGAGCTCAAGGTTTTTTTAATTCAAGAGACTGGAGGCTATGAAGAGGGAAAAACGGCAGATTATCCCGGTGATGCAAAGCATTTGATTGGTAAAACAGATTATTCTACTGTTGGTCATTATATGCTACCTGAAAATGATGCTGAGACAGGGCATGGTGAGGAATTGAAAGATTTGTTGAATAGTTATCCGGAATTGTTGAGGCAAAAATTATCTAGCCTTGGAGCCGACGATGCAGAGTTAAACGCGTATAATGCGATAGCGTTGGATGCTGACGAGGATCCGGTTTACAGTGAAGATCCAAATCAAAAGGGTAAGTCTTTTGCTAATTTGGCATTTAGTGACTCTCCTACACCAGCAGGAATAGCTACTATTAGCGAGTTTCAGTCAAGAATTTTAAGCTATGAGACAAGAGCACTAGACTTTCTTTCGAAAAAAGTTGGAGCTGGTGACTTGAAGTTTGATCAGATTGTACCTATGGTTAAGCCTGAATCGAGATACGTGGCTGCAGGGACGAAATACATCGCAAAGATGTTTATTGCAGCATCTTCATCTGGTGTTACACCTACAATGACCTACAATGGTAGCGAAATTGAAGTTGATGCCAGTGGACAGGGCCTGGTTGAATTTACAGCTAATGCTTCCTCCTTCGATGAAGAAGGTTTAGCAAAAAAGACTTACGAAGCTGCTATTACTGTTACTATGCCAGGGGGAACTGATACCACTTTTACGGATCAAATAGAATATTTTGTAGTGAAGCCTACGATTCAGATACAGTCAACTTCAGTAAACGCATTATATCTTAAGTGTGGTAATAGTTTGGACGTTCAAGTTCCTCAGTTAGGTGTTGCATATAATCCTGCTTTCACTGCATCCAATGCAAAGACTTATAACGGCTCTGCAAAAGGGCAAGTAACAATTGTACCAAGTAAACCAGGTAAGGTACTTTTAAAGGTTTCTAGTAGTGGTAATTTCATTGGTCAGAGAGAGTTTGGTGTCAGAGGAATTCCAGCTCCTGTAATTACTACTTATACAGATCAAGGTGAGATTAACATGAAGAAG
>CAZMYK010000889.1:0-1994 GCA_964570435.1 uncultured Saprospiraceae bacterium
CCACGAGAAGCAGGTGGAAAGGTACAAACTTTGCATGGCCTCCGATGTCAATTCGATCCTAGATGGAGATGTTTTCCAGGCCATTTGGTACAATTGGGCTTGTGGCTACCCGGCCAATTTTCTCGACAAGGAGCAAACTCATGCCTTCTATCGATCTCAGGTGGAACAAGGGGCCCTGGTTTTTCCTGACTTGTACATCATATTTGGGGCAGAGCTTGATGAACTGAGAAGGAGGAAGGAGCGAGATCAGACGCGAAAGCGTAGAAATTTTGAAAAGCACCTAGGGATTATTGAACCACTTAAGAAGTATTGGCACTTCCTCGACCAAGAGACGGACCTAGAGGTGAGATTTGTGGATTATCTTGACATTGAGACTACCTACCAAGAGGTGAAAGCCATCATCGAGTTTTTTGAACCGATAAAGTTGGACCACTTGAGGACTCTTGATATGGTTTTGGAATGGGTCAATGGGCATTAGGGGCAGGTAGAGTGGGATGGGAAGATAGTAGATGAGTTTCAGGCTCAGACTCCAACTGCAGATTTGCGAAAGTTAGCGCTGCATGCGGTGTTTCCGAATAATCCTTACTTTGGATGTGCACTTAGACGTTCACTTTCATGAATGATAAGGCAGCAACTAGTAGACAAGCGCAGTATAAATGGCCAAAGTTCCAAGTTTAGGCAGTTCAGAGATCAGGAAGGTCCTTTCCAAGTACCAGCTAGGAAGTCTTAGGGACTGGTCTGCCGTGTCTAGTGGAACCGTTCAAGAAAATATCTTAGTAGAAACGACGCAAGGTAGGCTATTTTTGAAGCCTTACAGAAGCCGTTCACTGGAATATGTAGGATATGAATTGCGCCTGCTAGACTACCTAAATAAACATCAATTCGCTTGCCCGAAGATTTACCCTAACATCGAAGGGAATCCTTATGAGGTGGTCAATGGTAAGGCGGTCGCCATATACGAATGGCTTGCTGGGGAACATCGGCAAAAGCTAAGCTACAGTGAATATGATCAATTGATTCGCAAGGTGGCTGAACTCCACCTGATCACAGCAGACCTGAGACTTGCAGGAGAGGAGCATCGCTGGAACTACGGAGTCTCCTTTGGCAAGCACTACATCGATACACACCTTAGCGAAAAGAAGAGCAAGGATGCCGAATTAAAGAAGGACTTTTTATTGAAGGAATTGGATGCGCTCGTCTTTGGAGAGCAAATGACCAAGGGTATCGTCCATGGGGACCTGGATCCTTCGAACCTCCTTTTTCAAGGAGACCAACTGTCCGCAATCTTAGACTTTGATGATGCGAACTATACCTTCCTGGTCTTGGACTTAGTCGGCCTTTTGGATAGGAGGAGCTACAAGTTCTTGGGAAGCAAGTATTTTGAGTTGATCCGATATGTGTTGGCAAGTATGAAGAAATTCGACCGCTTTCCGATGCTGACAAGGAGTCCTTTTTTGATGCGCTCAAGTTGTCAATCATCATAGACTGCTTTTGGTTTTTTGATAGGGGAGCCTTTTCCGATTTTGTGGAAGGGGAGAAGATAAGAAGCTTGAACAAGTTGGGAAGGGAGAAATTCTATGACAAAATCAAGGCCAGGAAGTAGATTCCTTGCTGTTTAAGAAGGTGACCCATTCTTGGTTGAACTCTTGGTTTCGGTTGCTGGTCAATCTTCCTTTGTCCAACCAAAAATCATATCACATAGATAAAAATCAAGTTTGCCAGCTCCTTGTGATCACATTATTCTACATTGTAGGGAGATAAAAACTACCAGTAGATGAGCACTTACTACCTGATCCCCTTCCTCCTTGCCTTCTTAGTCGTGAATGATGGCAAAGATGCAGATAATTTCAAGCCCGCGGCAGATCGACCCAATATCATTGTCATACTAACGGATGACCACGGTTGGGCAGATGTAGGTTTCAATGGCTGCACAGATATTCCGACACCGAACCTGGATCGAATCGCGGGTGAGGGTGTGATATTTACCAGTGGCT
>CAZMYK010000890.1:0-688 GCA_964570435.1 uncultured Saprospiraceae bacterium
GTGACGAGTCTGAGTTAGTTCTTTCAGCTAATAAGTCAGGAAACTTTATCAATATCAAGATCGAAGAGATTTTCACTCCAGCAGAATGTAAGAGTGGAAGTAGCTTTCCTGAAGGAGAGGAATTTTTCAGTCTTCGAGAAACTGAATATGACCTCTTTGTTCAAATCAAGGACCATACTAGTCAGAAAGGTCTTTTGAAAGTTAGCGAGGATGAGTACACTATTAACCTAGATAATACAAGCGGACTAATTCTTCACCGACCAAGTTTGAATAAGGTTCCAGAGAACTTCGCATGGGGCCACTATCAAAGCGCTGATGGAAGTCCAAATCCCTTGGTTGAAAGCTTCTTATCAAGCAATAATTTACTTGCGAGGCCACTTACTCATATGAAGCCGGGTTACTACACCTTCTTTCATATAGACAACAATGGAAACATTCAGTTTGACAATGTTTCCTATTCAGGAACACTGCATAAACTGGCCTTTGAAAACGTGGACTTACTTCAAGCGAAACAGGCTGTGCAGAATTTTAAAAGTGCAAACCCCGAAATTAAGTTGACTTTATACTTTTCAGACGGTAGTATCCTATAATTTTTCTAATTTCATTTTCAAATTTAGAATAGAAAATGAAGACCATTGTAAATCTTATGAGCGACACTGTGACCAAACCAGTGGAAGCAATGAGGAAG
>CAZMYK010000890.1:698-1750 GCA_964570435.1 uncultured Saprospiraceae bacterium
AGACCCTACAGTCAATAAGCTAGAAGCAATGGTAGCTGAGATGTTCAGCAAAGAGGCCGCCCTATTTTGTCCTTCCGGGACCATGACAAATCAAATAGCGATCAAGACCCATACAAGCGCACTAGACGAAATGATATGCGATATTAACTCTCATGTGTACCAGTACGAGACAAGCGGCTATGCCTTTAATTCTGGAATAGGAATAAAGTTACTACATGGACAAAACGGGAAAATCTCAGCTAGTCAGATCAGAGCAGCCATCCAGCCGGACTATGACTGGTTACCGAAGACAAGTCTTGTAGTTATAGAAAATTCTTGTAATAAGGGTGGAGGTAGTTACTACACTATTGACGAAATAAAACCTATTTCTGACCTATGTTCTAGCCAAGGGTTGAAGCTTCACCTAGATGGCGCTAGATTATTCAATGTCTTGGTGGAAACAAAGGAATCTACCAAGGCAGTTGGTGGTCTTTTTGATTCTATCTCTATTTGTCTTTCGAAGGGTCTCGGCGCGCCAGTTGGCTCCTTGCTGATTGGTAGCAAGGATTTTATTAAAAGGGCTCGTAGATTCCGTAAGGTGATGGGAGGAGGTATGAGACAAGCGGGCATTCTTGCTGCAGGAGGCATTTATGCCTTGGAAAATCACATTAGCAGACTAAAAATCGACAACGATCGGGCAAAGCGAATTGCAAGTGTACTTTCTACGTGCTCTTACGTAGATCATATAAAACCAGTACACACAAATATTTTGATCTTCGAAATTAAAGAAAGGCATGATGTAGGACAATTCCTAACGACGCTAGAAGAAAACAATATCCTAGCCGTACAATTTGGACCGCAAGCTATTCGCTTCGTATTTCACATGGACATTTCGGAAGAAATGGTAGACCAAGTTGCTTCGCTACTTCCTCAACTATCTTTGCCTCCTCGTGACTTGAGCTCGTCGCGAATTTCAGCAGCTCGCTCATAGTCTTCATTCTTCAAAACCTCATCTAGAAGCTTATTCAATGATTCATCGCTGTAAGTATGCAAGGGCGCATCCTCCTTAGGTT
>CAZMYK010000890.1:1760-1992 GCA_964570435.1 uncultured Saprospiraceae bacterium
CTACTTGGCGATCTTCCGCTCACTGAAGTCATCTTTTCTTCTTCGGCCTCGTCTAAGACAACTCCGGCTTGCTCCATTATAAACTCAAAGGTATATATAGGACAGTCGAATCTTACAGCCATAGCAATCGCATCTGAAGTCCTAGAATCAACTTCGATATACTCGCCATTCCTAAGACACACTAGCTTGGCATAAAAAATACCATCTAGTAGATTGCTAATCACCACCTCCT
>CAZMYK010000891.1:0-1992 GCA_964570435.1 uncultured Saprospiraceae bacterium
AAGCGCCGGTCGCCATATTGCGTGTATACTGCTCATGTCCCGGCGTATCCGCGACCCTGAACTTGCGAACTCAAAAGCACGGAATATATATCCTCACCAGCCTCCTCACTTGCAAGAACAATTTGCCTGTCCAAGTAGTCATACAAGACACTAGCCTTGTCACTGTCTAAGGGATCATCGTCACTTCTAAAAACATGTGTGCCCCAAGAAATCCAGGTATCTGCCTCCTCCATTGCCACGTTCAGCAAGAAGGTTAAGGCCTTAGATTGCAGTGGCAGAGCAAAATCTGTAACTACCTCCAGGTCCTGCATTTCCAGTGCTTCTTGGAGAGAATCCCTTACAAGAAGCTCAAGCTTTTCCTTGTATTCTGTACTATTGGGCCTCCTAAACCAGGGCTCCAGCAGGGACCTAAAATCAGTGTGATCAGGCGGGTCAAGCTCAAAGGGAATCTGTCTAATATCGCGAATGGCTACCTCGGAAGGAATTACAATTCTACCAGGTACGGCGCCGGATTGGAAAGACTGCCACATGTGGGCGCACTTTCTCACATCCTTGTGCCTGAGAACCATTGTCACTGGGTCTTCTTGATCGTTCATATGACCTATTCCCGTTTCCCTTCTTTCTTCATCAAAGGGGTCAGGATGTTCACTTTGCTTTTTCATTGGACTAGTACTATGTTATATCGGCAAATTCCTAATTTAAATTTGCAATACTAGATTCAATATTGATTACCGATGCGCAAATACTAACAGAAAAAGCAAGCAAACCGTAAAATACAAGTTAAAATACGCCATTCTTGTGCTATTTGTGGAAATGCAAAGTCTCTATTTTAGCTCCGCCAGGGTCGAACTTACTTCATCAATGAAGGTAGGATCGGTCAAGATCTTGATTTCGAATTGGTTCATGGATCTTTGTAACTTTCCATTTTCGAGAAAGCCTACATCATTAAAGAAGTATGCTAACTCCGTGGTATGTCCTTCCCTAGTAGTGGCATATAGTGCCTTCGTCAATACAAAGGCAGTGGACCCACCCTTGGTCCCTGAATGTTCAAGCCACTTTTGGTTAGCAGGATTTTCCATCATAACTTCCAATACTTCACTTAGGTATTCATGGACCTGTGTTGAGAAATAGGTCCGACTATTCAACTTTTGCATAAGGCCTCCGTATTCTGCAGTGCTTGATGCTGGAAGCCTATCAGACCAGACCTTCTGTACACCAAAGTTAAGCTCGGTTACAGTTTTCTTGTATTCTACATCTGTCATCAACTTGGCGTGAATTTCCTTTGTAGCTTGTAAGTATTCCGACATTGGGAGGGCTTCTAAGGCATTTACGAGGTCCATTTCCTTTAGGTCTGGGAACAGTTCCTTCCCTACAAAGAGGGCTGAAACTATATTATATATTTCAGAGTGCTTTTCGATTCCAAGCTCCTTAATTCGTTGATTAATATTCTCAAGACCCAGCCTTTCGCATAGCCACTCGGTATTTGCATTTGAGCTATACAATATCATACCCTTCGCTACCTCACGCAGCGGAATTCCATCATCAACTATCGAACCCTTAATAGACTTGAACCAGGCCATGTGTGCACCTCCATCTGTCCCAGGAATGTAGAACTGGTCTAGTTGATCAAAGGAAACAATCTCATCAGGATTGAGTAATCCTGATGCAGCTTGTTCCGCATATTCTACCGCAATTATAATTTTTACCGTGCTGGCGAGTGGCATCAACTTGTCGGAATTCAGATCCGCAAGAACCTTACCATCTCTGACTAGGAATATCGATGATTTCTCAGGATTTTCCTTGATGTAATTAAGCACTGCAGCTTCCTTTTTCTTGCTCCTGTGCTTTCGAGTAAAGGAGAGCAATAATACCAAAATGATTGCTGTTACTAGGGCAATGATTGTGTACCTCATTTCTACTATGTTCTTTCGGTTTTAACCCCAAGTAGGGAGGATTGTTTCAATTTGATCTGTCCACCGAGGGTTAGTGACT
>CAZMYK010000892.1:0-1989 GCA_964570435.1 uncultured Saprospiraceae bacterium
TCGTGTGCTTAAAAATTTGCTGCTCTATTGATCCTACATAGGAAGTGTAAGTTCTGTTGAAAGGACGTTTCCTAAACGCTTTTGGAATCAAAACGCTTGTTTGCCAAGCCCAATCAATCCTTGTGAAATTGCAGTCTATCTGGGCGCTAGTTAACAATACTTTAATTGTTGACATTAACTATAAAAGAAAAGTTTAACGCTTAACGGATATAGGGATGCAAGCTTTATGCGTTTCTATAGTAGTATATAATAAGAGCTCTCCCTTTTAACCCAAAATAATATTGTGCCATGCTTAGTATTAGTAAAATATTGATCGCCAAAGCTCTGTTGGTTTTCTGCGCCAACCTTAGTATTTCAGATAATGCGAATTTTCATTTCTTTAACGACAATCTGGTTGAAGTCCCTGTGATTGATGTAAACTTTTACATGATGAATCGATCAGAGGCAGAGGTATCCACTTTGGTCCAACTAAGAGAAAACATGGCCTATCTCAATGAGGAATTTGAAGATGCTATTAAGTTTGAAGTAAAGAACTTTTTCGTAAATGAGGGCTATGCCTTACTTCCTGACCTGCATCAAGAGTACTTTAGTGTGGAAGAACTTACGATTGATAGTTTAGTTCGGGATATTGAAACAGAGGGAGCAATTAATGTATATATTTTTGATAGTTATGTGATCGAAGAAATGAATGCAGAGCTCATGGGCTTTACTCCGATATTTAGAGCTGGGCATAGTGAATATGAGAATGCATCACCAGGATTCGATAGGATTTTTCTAGCCTATAGCGCTTTGGAAAAAAAGACCACGCTGGTTCACGAAATGGGCCACTTTCTGGGCCTAGATCACCCCTGGGAAATGTCACAAATAAATCAACATCTGATGGGACTGGAAGATGAGGCAAGTATTGAGAAGAATCATATGGCATATGGTCACAAGGTCGAAGGATTTACTCGTGAACAGCTTGAACGCATGCAGCACTTTGCCTTACAGTTCCGATCTTACTTGGTCAGCAGAAAAGAATACTTCTTGAAAGACCATTTGGCCAACTTATAAAAATAGTTAGGTGTTTTCTACCCAGGAAGCAAGAAGATGTGCCATGCTTAAGAAGCTTCTTTAATACCTCATTCTACTACTAGAACCTTCGCGACAGTGGAGGATGATTCAGCAATAAGATGGACAAAGTAGATTCCTGCTTTATCGAAGACCCTAGAGGCAATCACATGTTCTTTGGTGGTTGTGGAATCGACTTTTATAATTCTCCCGGATACATCATATACTTTGATTTCTAGTGGAGCTTGACCTAAGGCTTGAATGGTCAGATCCTGTCCCTTGATAACTGGGTTCGGAAAAATCTTTGCCAACTTGTCAAGCTCTAAAAGCTCCTTCTCCTCTTTTGTATCGGTTGTCAAAGCAACTTCACCTTCTACCAGTTCGAAATCATCCCCCCATACTTGGTAGGCTGCATCGGGACAGTAGAAGTAAATCTGGGCACTTGTCGCATTCGGTCCCGTGGTGAAGGTATGAGAGTTTCTTTGATATTCGAGAGAATCAACTTGGGTGGCAGATTCACCTGCATCATGATCTTTAACTCCTAGGTAGGCAAAATGTCCTTCCTGAGCTACCTTGGACCAGGCACTTAGGGTATAGGTTGTATTCGCTTTCACTGGCACAATTTGGAAGGGAGCACCTGCACCTTCTACAGTAACTCCATATGATCCACGGTGTTGATTATCAGTATTTATACTTACATTTCCCCAACTGGACCACAAGCTGAGGTCACCAGTTTCAAAATCAAAATTTCGCAGTAAATTGTAGGAACTAGTATCGATCGCAATCCCTTCCTTGATGCAAGTTTCTAAGTTCTCAGATGGTCCTCCACCCACAGGTCTAAGGCTCGCCTTGATCGAATAGTCTGAACCTAGCTCGGGAATTTCATCAAGGTCAATTTCCACGCTTCGTGTTCCTTGCCCCAGACCTACTAGCGCGGTA
>CAZMYK010000893.1:0-1987 GCA_964570435.1 uncultured Saprospiraceae bacterium
AGACTCGCCAGTTAGTTTGCCTTCACTAATGGCCTCTTGGGCCTCCTTGTCTGCAACGAAAATGATCCTTAGATTCTTCTTTTGCATATCAGACTTATGCTGTCCGATTTCATATTGTGCCATTTCGACTCCTACAGCAAGGTCCCTAATCTGCCTTTGGCTTAGCTTAGAACAGTCGATTTGAATTTCATTCTTCCACTTTGGTTTCTCATTAAAAATAAGTGATCGAATGCCCTCATTGATCCGATGATCCTTGCTACCATCTCCCAACCCTAGCAGGTAAATTCTAGATCCTGATTTGCTGTAGATCAACTGATACTTTAGAAATTCAGCGTTGAAATCCGCAATTGGTTGCGCGCCTACTTCCTCCTCCCAAAAAGGAATAATGATGTCCTTCTTGTGATCCACTTTGTGGCTTAGTTTGTAATTCTTCATTTCTCTTTGTAAAATAACCATTTTAATGATTTGGGAAATTCTTTTGCCCAATATCGCTCTGAATGTTGGCCAGCCATGTTAATCTCAACTGCCATATCAAAGTAGGCGTCATCGCTGATCTTGTGTCTAAAAATAGCTTCTAGTCTCCTCACATTATCCAAGTGTGTCTTAGATTCTTGACCTCCAGAATAGAAGTAAATTCTCGTATCCGGCATGGGTAGAAACTTTTTTGCCTCTTTATAGATCTTTTTTGCAATCCAAAGACTCGGTGAAAAAATCATCATCTTTCCAAAAATATCAGGATGCTTAAGGCCGCCGTACAAACTGATCAGCCCTCCCATCGAGCTCCCACCAATCCCAGTATCTGCATAGTCCTTGAGTACTCTGTACTTCTTGTTAACATAGGGGATTAACTTCTTGTGCATAAAGTCAATGTAGGAACGACCTTGTCCTTCCCCATACCTCTTGTGTTGGTAAGGCAAATATTCTTTCGTCCGTCTTTCATTGCCATGATCTATCGCTATGATTACAACATCATTATAACCATCTTTCGCAAGTACCTCCAAGGACCGATCTATTGCCCAATCACCAAAGGGTGCATTGGGGTCAAAAAGATTCTGGCCATCTTGGAGGTAGAGGACAGAATAATGTTTCTCGGATTCATAGTAATCATAGGGAAGAAGGGCAGATATTTTTCTGCTTGTGTCAAATTCAGCAATATAGTACGCCTCTTCAATCACCTCTATGATCGGTCTAAATTTACTCACCTCGTTTCATTTGGCTGCAAAATTATGAAATATCTGCAACCTGGACTGCTTTGGGGCATGATTTCGATTAATTCAAAAGCAAAGATCTTGGCCATAGTTTGAATAAATCAATAAGTTGGGCAAGTAAAAGCTTGCTAGCCTAAGACGCGGAAAACATTTCGAATACACTTTTACACATGAATCCTCTTATTTTGTTGATAAATCTGCAGTCTTCGAAGATTAAATCTTATCATTGTTTGGAAATCAACTTGACCCATAACTTGAAAAAATTAAACAGAACAACAGCAAATATTAAGCAGGTACACCCCGAACGCATTCTGCAATTTGGAGGAGGTAACTTTCTAAGAGGATTTGTCGATTGGATCATAGATAGATACAACCGACAATCTAACCACGAGACTATAGGTGTCCTTGCAGTCAAAGTTCGAGAACAAGGTAGTTACCAGAAATGGAAAGACCAAGAAGGTCTCTACCACCTCTTCTCGAAAGGCTATGTCAAAGGACGAACACTAGATGAAAAGATTCTAATTAAGTCGGTAAGTCGTGTCTTGGAAGTGCATCGAGAATATGATGACTTTTTAGCCTCAGCTATGCAGCCTGAGTTAAATGTAGTTGTCTCCAACACTACTGAAACTGGCCTTAATTTTAAAGCCTCGGATGATGAAAATTCTATACCTACTACCTTTCCTGGACAACTTTGCCGATGGTTAGAGGCTAGATGGAGACATTTCGGAGATGAAAAAAAGGGCAGATGTATCCTTATTCCTTGTGAATTACTTAATGAC
>CAZMYK010000894.1:0-1985 GCA_964570435.1 uncultured Saprospiraceae bacterium
CAGTGATACATGAACTATTGTCAAACCTATGAAGTCCATTAGCGTCATCAAAATAGGTGGAAATGTGATTTCTGATCCTGCAAAACTAGCAATGGCAGTTTCTAGCTTTTCTAAGCTTGGCGGGCCTAAGATCTTGGTCCATGGCGGAGGTTCAGAAGCAAGTAAGTTGGCAGAAGAGATGGGTGTTAAAGTGAACATGGTCGAAGGTCGCAGGATCACTGACAAAGATATGATTCGCATTGTTACTATGGTTTATGCTGGATCGATCAGCAAGCGGATCACTGCCTTATTGCAAGCCAAGTCCATGAATGGATTGGGTTTGTCAGGGGCAGATGGGAATACAATCCTTAGTGTGAAGCGGCCAGTTGGTGAAATAGACTATGGCCATGTAGGTGACGTGGTCAATGTAAATGGGGTCGCAATTGTAAACCTGCTAAAGGCTGGCTTTGTACCTATTTTTTGTGCCCTGACCCATGATGGAGCTGGCAATTTATTGAATACAAATGCAGATACGATTGCCGCTGAAATTGCCAAGGAGTTGAGCAAATCTTATGAAGTAAGTCTATCTTTTACTTTTGAGCTAGCTGGTGTCTTAGAAGATGTTAACGATCCGAGCAGCTTGCTCACTAAGATTACCAAGTCCGACTTTGAAAAGATGAAGTCCGATGGGAGCATCAGTAGGGGAATGATTCCAAAGGTACACAATGCGCTAGAAGCAAGTGGTGGTGGAGTGTCTAAGGTCTACATATGTAATTATTCGGGGATGGATGAACCACAAAAAGGAAGTGAGATATGTGCCAATTAGATAGTTTGAAGGAAGATGCAGTAGACCTACTTAGGAATCTTATCTCCACCCCGTCCTTTTCGGGAAGCGAGGACGAGACTGCTACCCTGATTTCTAATTACCTGAATACAAGGTCAGTTAGTCATATTAGAAAAAACAATAATATATTAGTTGGTTTTGATCAGGTGAAAAGCGATAGGCCAACATGCCTACTTAATTCCCACCATGACACAGTGAAGGTGGTCAATGGGTGGACGAAGGATCCATTTGCTGCGGCAAGTGTCGATGGTGCCTTATTTGGTTTAGGCTCCAATGACGCAGGTGCAAGTTTGGTGAGTCTGATCGCGACTTATATACATCTACAAGATAGAGATCTTCCCTTCAATCTCGTCCTAGCTGCGACTGCAGAGGAAGAGAATTTCGGCCCCTTGGGCGTTAAGTCCTTAGTCGCCCATGACTTGTCTATCGTCGACTTTGGTATCGTTGGTGAGCCAACTAATATGGAAGTAGCGATAGCAGAAAAGGGACTTATTGTCATTGATGGCTTGGCCAGTGGCGCAGCTGGTCATGCTGCAAGAAAGGAAGGGGTTAATGCCATTTATAAAGCGATTCAAGACATCCAGAAAATTGCAGACTATCAGTTTGATAAGGTGTCGCCGACCTTGGGGTCGAATATCATGAGCGTCACGCAGGTAGGTGCTGGTGTTCAGCATAATGTTGTCCCAGATGCATGCAATTTTGTAATTGACTTGAGGGTCAATGATTGCTACACACTAGAAGAGGCATTTGCAGAATTAGTTGAACTTTGCGATTCCCATTTAACCGCTAGATCTTTCAATAATCGTTCTTCTGGAATTGCAAGCGACCATCCCCTGGTGCTTGCTGGAAAATCGTTGGGACTTAAGTTATTCGGATCAGCAACCCTCTCCGATCAAGCTAATATGGCCTTCCCAACTGTTAAGATGGGCCCTGGATATTCCGAACGTTCCCATACCCCGGATGAGTATATATTGGAGGAAGAGATTAGACAAGGTATAGAAGGATATGTTCGCTTTTTAGAAGCAATTAGAATTTAAAAGTGATGAACAAGGAAGAATTTTCCAAAAACCGACTAAGAACATGAGCAAAGCAAGGACTAAAAATAAGCTATGGACAAAGGGCCAGCCTATCGATAAGGTGATTGAGAATTTCACTATAGGAA
>CAZMYK010000895.1:0-1980 GCA_964570435.1 uncultured Saprospiraceae bacterium
TGTTTGAAAAAGACCTCTTCCCCCCACCTATTAAAGATCGAAAGACTCATAATTTCTGAAGGATAGTCATCGCGCTTAAACAATGTGAAATAGTCATTTACCCCATCATCATTGGGAGAAAAGACATTCGGCGCATATATGGGTAGATCAAAGTCCACTTCGACTGGTATCGTTCTTAATGTAGTACATCCGTTCACGTTGGTCACTTCTACAGAAATGAAGGTGCTTTCTTCAGCTTGAAAGAGTAAGGTATCAGCTTCCCCTATTAAATTATTGGACGCGTCGTACCACATTACAGATTGTACCTCCCCTGGCTCTAAATTATGTTGGACAAAGAAGGTGAAGTTCTCATTGTATCCTATGGTCAATTGCGAAGGCATCTCAGCTAGGGAAATCTCAGTTTGTTCTTCTACATCAACTGTTACTGTGAGTCTGCAATCATAATCGTCTAGGACAAGTAAGTCGTATAATCCCGCGCTAAGGTCATCGATGAAGTCCTCTTCCGCAGGTATACCATTTAAAAAGAACCGATAGGGTTCACTACCTCCATTAACATTTACTATTTGGATAAGGCCATCTTCAGTTCCGAAACAAGAAGGATCCACCTTCACATATTCAACCGAGTCTGGCACATCCTCATTTCTTGCAATGGTAATGGAATCGTTAGCGAGGCAGCCACTTTCGAAATTCAAAGCATTTAAGATGTAGATACCATCTGTTCCAACTTCAATGGTAGGTGAATTTTTGTCACTTAGTATATTTCCTTTCTCAACAAAACTCCACGAAATTTCATGGGGTCCAGGAGAAACCATGCCTTCTATGGTAAGTGATGTAGTATTGCACTGCCAGGCCTGGTCGGTTCCTGCATCTACAGTTGGCGTGTCTAGATTTTCTATTACCGTGAAAGGTTGAATCGTCTCACATCCATTGGCACCTACCACTGACAAAGAATATGATCCAGGTCTATCTATCATTAAGCTATCCGCACTAACTACAGTTCCATCAGGATCAGACCATGTAACCAAAGAAATAGCATCCTCAGATTCAAAACTCGCCATGGTCGTTTGGATGATACAATTCAGCTCGTCAACTTCCAACATAATTGCAGGTTGCTCGAAATCTTCAAGCACGGTAAATGTAGAATCTGTCATACATCCGTTCATGCCCATTACTGTTAATGTAAACTCTCCTCCCTCATTAAGTACTACACTCTGATTCGTACTCGTGAATCCATTTGGACCTTCCCATAGGATACCGCTAACTTGATCTACTTCAGTAAATAGTATCTCACCACTTGGTTCACCGCAACTAAGCAGTGGAATGGACAGTTCGTAGGCTGGTGCATCCATACTTTCTGTTACCTGTATACTTGCCTCTGTACCACATGAGGTTCCAAGGTCCGGAAACTGCACCTCAATGGTATAATCTCCTATACTAGTCACTAGCAACTCTATATCATTTCCTACCACCTGGCCATTTTCCAACCATCGGTAAGTAATGCTTCCAGTATAATTTGTATTTACTACCGGACTCAATGTGAGATTACCATTGGCACAATCAATTTCCATGCTGCTAGGTAGGTCAATACTAACTGCCGCATCCTCAATGATCACTTTATGGAAAATATTACAAGCATCAATATCAGGTAATACATAAGAACCACCAATACAGTAGTCAATTCCGAACAAGACAAAGCAATTATTGTCCTCGCAATTCACAAATGTTCCATAATCTATAGTGTCATTCTCAAGGAGGACAAAGGGTTGCATTAATTCAGTGCAATTCTCATAGTCCGGGATACATGTTAGCGTGGTATTTTCTGTAATCAACTCTCCGCAAAACATCGGAGGGTCTTGCGCGCAAAAATAAATGGTATCAGCAACATCACTCGAGATGGCGTTGGATGTGATGACTAAGTCGGAGACAATGGTACACGCATCTGGAGAACATGCAGTCAATTCTGGAAGTGGGAAGACCTCC
>CAZMYK010000896.1:0-1977 GCA_964570435.1 uncultured Saprospiraceae bacterium
GGTCGAGGCCATACATTTTCCAATAAGCATGATACCTCTTATAGTAAGGAAAGTACTCATCATCCGTTTCCAAGACTCGGAAGTAGGTAAAATATTCCTTTGGTCGGTAAGAGTCCTTGCCAAATAATACGCGATCCTGGTACTTTTCAAAAAACTTGTTGGCCATCCTAGGTTGTCTGCCTAGTTCGGCAATCACTGCTCCAATTTCGACATACATATTGGGCATCTCATCTAGTAGTTCCCCTAATTTTTGAAGGTCATTAGGATACCAGCCCATATGTGCAGCAACAAACTTAGTATTGGGGTGGTTTTTGAAAATATTATGTTGTTCCTGAATGATGGTTTCCCAAGGTGCCGGATTATTCGGTCCTCTTTTCCTTCGTGGTCTAAGTTTTAGTTCTAACCACCTTTCATTAAGAGAATCATGGGGCTCCCAAAAAGATTTAGGATCTGCACTGTGAATCAAAACCGGGATTCCTAATTCTCCGCACTTTTCGAATACTGGTCCTATCCTAGGATCGTCGATTTTAATTCTTTCGCCAGAACTATCCTCATTGGTCATACCTTGAGACTTGTATATCTTAAGACCACGGGCACCTGTTTTGTAGTCAAATTCGATTTTTTTGACGGTTTCAACTGTCCAATCTGGATCATCGATACTTCGTAGTTCTATATTGGTGAAGTTGACAATCCTCGGTCTATGTCCGCTGCGATTGACATTCTTCATTATCTTGACCAACTCTTCACCTCCACGACCACTTAGATTAACGATGACTTGCATGTTGAGCGAATCCATTTCACTAATTAGCTTGTCTAGGTCCATTTCTCCCATTCTCCAATGATGTGAATGTATGTCAACGAAGGGAAATTTAGCCTTCGTGGTAGGATGCTCTGGAACTACAAGGGTGGATGGCGGCTCATAGGCTTCGAAATCCATCTGTTGTGCGTTTAAAGCAGTGAGTAAGGTGACCAAAATAGCAGAGAGGTATAATTTCATATAGGTATTGCTTAGAATTTCATTGTCAAAGTTATAAAGATTGTCGACATTGTTAAAAGTGAAAAATTTTCAGAACGGAAGCAACGTTTTTAATTTTAAGGGAATCACTTCCCTATGCCATTAAATCGAATAGTATTGACCGAAAAAGAGATAATCAATGGTTGCAAAGCAGGTAAACCCAATGCTCAGAAGGCGCTCTTTCTGAAATATGGTCCTATTATGTTCACTGTTTGTCGCAGATATGCTAGGCATCAAATGGAAGCCGAGGATTTCGTACAAGATGGATTCATTAAGGTTTTCAGATATATAGATCGCTTCAAGGGCGAAAGTGCACTAGGGACCTGGATTCGAAGGATTATGATTAATAATGCATTAAAGCATGTTTCGAAATCCGCATTTAAAAGAGAAAGTATCGGAATTGCCGATAATTATGACAAAGATGTTGCGCCAGGAACATATGCAAAACTCTCAGCCGACGACATACTAGATCTGATTGCTGAGCTACCTGATGGCTATCGGATAGTATTCAATCTCTATGCAATAGAAGGCTACTCCCACAAAGAAATCGCAAAGCAATTAGAAATCGGTGAAAGCACATCTAGGTCACAACTACTAAAAGCTCGGCGCATGCTTCAAGACAAATTTATTGAACTTCAAAAGGTTGCTGTATGAGTGAGATGGATAAGATATTGAAGAACAAGTTGTTCGAGCATGAATCGACTTTGCCAGAAGGGATGTGGGACAACATTGCAGTTGGCATAGCAAATGATAAAAAGAAAAGGGGCGCCATCTGGCTGTGGTTAGGTGGTTCGGCAATAGTACTTGCAATTCTTTTATGGTCAATGAATTCTTTTGTTTTCAACGCTCAAGACACATCTCTTGTAGAAAGTAAAATACCAGCAAGCACTGATCCACGAGCATTAGATGTCGAAATATCGGCATACCCTTCACCTATTAACAATGTTACCTCCGACGAAGAG
>CAZMYK010000897.1:0-1975 GCA_964570435.1 uncultured Saprospiraceae bacterium
TGACCATGCGTTGGCAGGCCAAGTCTATATATCTGTTATTAATTTTCTATCTTATTCGCAACCCAGAAAATACATCCTGAAATCGTCCAAGAAAATATCAAAGACCTGGTCTGAGGCTTGAACTGCGGTCCAGATAACCCTATTCTGAGAACCAGCATCATTAGCTTCAAATGTGAAAACAAATTGCTGCCATTCCGTCGTCAATGCCTGGAAACCAAATTGGTTTTGTGCCGCCCATCCAGATTCTATGGTTCTTACTTCATGTTGTACACCATCCTGAGATGCCTTGGCCCAGTAAGAAATTTGATACATTTCTCCAGGAATTACATTAGCCGGAGACTTATTATCAAAAATCCATTGATCCATCGAACCATCATAAGAAACCTTCACCGAATTCGTACCATTCATAGCCGTTTCGTCAGTGATCTTATACTTCTCATTATTATTGATTGCTTGAGTGGGATTCCATGTTCCCCAATCCGGAGGGAATTCATCCAAGGCTCCATCTTCAAAACTCATGTTACCCAAAAACAAGGTCTTAACGCTATTTTCAATATTTAGTCCTTCGATTGGAGCAAGTATTGATCCAGACTCCGCACCTACGTTTCCTGGGGAATAGTTCACCACTACTGTCTGACCCTCGGTAATAGGATTTACAAGTGTAATCACCAGTTCCTCCCTTTTGTCTGCATTAACCTCTATGGACATAATCTCAGAGGCTTCACCATCTAGCAAGACCTCAAAATTAGGAATATCATCCTCCGATACATCACTAAGAGGTTCTATGTATTCAATTCTGATATCTGAGCCGAAATTACAAACCTTTGTTACTTCTGGAGAAATCACAGCTACATCTACCACTTTTATATAAGCTGAACGCTCTATCACATCCGTATTCTTAGGATAATTCCTGTTTGCTGTCAGTTTAACCTTGTACTCACCAGTCTCAGGATATAAAATAACTGGATTGGTCTCAGTACTGGTAGCAGGAATACCACCTTCGAATTCCCATAACCATGTTTCGAGTTCTTCATCTGCAGTCAAAGAACCCTCTCTCCTATTGTTTGCTGCATTAAGATGCATTGTCAAATTTTGAAATTCGACACTACTTCCAAATACAACAGTAGTTTGTTTTGCAAAAAAGTCTGCGTTTACTTCGGGAGAAATCGACACGAAAAACATTCTATCCTCAGAAGAACCGTCAGTAAAATCGACCTTCAATGAAGTTTCGAATTTACCAGTATCCTGATAAGTGACTGTTTCTGACACTGCCGCTGAACTTGTAATATCGCCACCACCAAATGACCACTCTCTTGTGCTCACATTTGTAGATTTATCAGTATAAACGATGTTTTCGCCTACTGTTATAGAGGTGCTAGAGGCATCCACTGTAAATGGCACCTCGGAAATTTCAAATTCTTGAGTCTTATCACAGGAAGTAAACAACAAAGGTGCACTAAGCATAGCAAGTGCCATTCCCTTTATAAGTTTGATCTGTAATTGTTTTTTCATAATTAACTTTGAGAAATTTTTAGTAAATATTTCACCTGATTCTTTTTTATCTGCCCAGAAAAACTAGTCACAGGAGCAATACATATGTAAGGTTTAAAAAATTACAAAATGACCTTACAACATATGTTGAAAAGCATATAACAAATGTCAAAAAAGCAAATATCAGCCCTAAGGGCCCGATATTATTGAGAAGTAATAGTGTATAATCGCAGTAAATCATTGTTAGAAGCAGCCAAAACACCAACTTTATTTTGGTCCTTCAAGTTGATTTTTGCAAGAGTCTTCACGTTGTAGGGAAGGAATAATCCACTTTCAGAAGCAGGCACGGAAGTCAAAGATTTCGAGTCATTTATGAGAAGGAGACCAATACTTGCATCCCCTCTTGTGGTCTCTATTTCGGATTCAAATTTGTTGCCAGCAAGAATAAGATCCTTAATTCCATCTGCATTCACGTCCATACTAA
>CAZMYK010000898.1:0-1971 GCA_964570435.1 uncultured Saprospiraceae bacterium
ATTCTACATCAACTTCACGGCTTGCCCAATCCAAGCTGTCTTTCTCTTTGTATTCCGTCTTCCAAGCCCACTTCGTCGAGCAGCCAAAGGTCTTAGTTTCAGCAACTTCTGGGCTAGCATCGTTGAGGACGGCGTCAATAGCATTTCTTAGGTCTTCCCCATTAGCAGAGCCTGGCTTTTCGCTCCCGTCTATCCTACCCTTGTAAGCAAGTTTGCGGTCTCCGTCCAATAGAAAAACATGGGGCGTTGCAACCGGGCCATATTGCAGTGAAACTTTGTGATCGTCGCCGTCATAGAGGTAGGGAAAGTTGTACTTCTTATATTCTACCCTTGGCTCCATAGCCTCAAAGTCATCATTCAAGTCACTGTATCCCAATTCATTGTAAAGTAGGCCAAGTGGACTGTTGGGGGTGATGGCTAACATTTGAAATGATTGCCCACTGTAGTCCTCAGTAATCTGAATCATTCTGTCCTCATAGGCTTGGGCAGTAGGACAATGATTGCAAGTAAATACAATGGCTAATGCCTTTTTGTCCTTAAAGTCTTCAAGCGAAACAAAGTCGCCAAGATGATTTGGCAATACAAAATCCGGGGCGTCCGCTCCCAAGGCCAATGTTTTAATCACTTGTTCCTCTACAGGTTGCGGATCGGCGACAAAGGAAGAAACCGTTTCATCTTCTTTGATTGCAGATGGTTGACAAGCAAATACCAATAAGATCACACCTAGTAGTAATGGATGGATGGGATATTTCATTTTTATTCTTATTTTAACTGTTCACTTTAAAAATAACAAAAATGGTCTTTAAACGGAGGAAATTTATTAAGAAGTCAGGAGTCGTAGCTGCTGGTTCTATGGTAATACCAATGATCTCATGCAAGGGAAAGGAAAATGCAGACCTAGCAATGGATCCAGAAAGCAGTGCAGTGGAAGTTGAAACAGGAGATTTAAGCCAATTTGGAATACAACTTTACACCTTGCGTGATGATATGCCGAAGGATCCCAAAGGTGTGCTCAAAAAGCTGTCTGAAGACGGTTACCATACGATTGAGTCGTATGAAGGTGATCAAGGAATGTTCTGGGGCATGAGTAACAAAGAATTCAAGACATACATGGATGAATTGGACTTGAAAATTGTCTCTTCCCACATAAATATAGAAGAGGAAGTAGAACGGAAGGCGGCAGAAGCAGCAGAAATAGGTATGGACTACCTTGTTTGTCCCTATGTAGGACCCCAAGAATCGCTAGACGCTTGGAAGAAAATTTCAGAGAAGTTCAATGCAGCAGGTGCGGCTTGCAAAAAAGAGGGAATTCAGTTTGCCTATCACAACCATGCCTACTCGTTTGAAGAATTTTCTGGGATAATTCCCCATGAATTTTTATTGGATAATACCGATGCTGACCTCGTAAAGCATGAAATGGACATCTACTGGGTAGTCACGGGTGGGGCTGACCCTATCGAATACCTGAAGAAGTATTCAAATCGCTTCACACTTTGCCACGTCAAAGATAGAATGAAGGACGTCCCTATGACTGAGAGACAGGCTTCTTGTGACCTAGGAACTGGGTCCATAGACTTCCCTAGTATTCTCAAAGTTGCGCAGGAAAACGGTATGGAGCATTTTATCTTAGAGCAAGAAAGGTATGACAACTCTACTCCGTTGAAATCAGTAGAAGTGGGTGCTAAGTACCTGAAGGAATTTAAGTTCGCATAAGTTTTAGGCTTAGGCCTACCAGACTGGGCAATCGTTCATATTATGATTAGTGACAAGAAGTCTAAGGTCTATATACGGGTGCTTAGCCTATGTCATTGGTAATCAAGAGGTAGTAAATTTTTAGGAATAAATACGATATTTTTTTTCTTGTATTGTAATGTTCTCCTATATTTGCAGTCGCTTTGAAGAAAGTGGTATCAATTAAATGCGAAAGTAGCTCAGCTGGTAGAGCACGACCTTGCCAAGGTCGGGGTCGCG
>CAZMYK010000899.1:0-1970 GCA_964570435.1 uncultured Saprospiraceae bacterium
CTAATGACAGACTTGGTGAGATATATGGAGACCTGAAATTGACTACTGCCTTTGCAAATGCAGACAATATTCTATCCACTGCGGCAAAGGGGATAGCTGAAATTATTACTGTTCCTGGCCAAATCAACGTGGATTTTGAAGATGTAAATACTGTGATGAGGAATTCGGGAGTTGCCATCATGGGTAATGCCCTAGTGGGAGGAGAGAATCGAGCAAAGATTGCGATCGAACAGGCGCTGAGCTCACCACTACTTAAGGACAATGACATAAGAGGAGCGCAGCACATCTTGCTTAACATAACAACTTCTAGAGAATTCGAAGTCACGATGTCTGAACTGGGTGAAATAACGGAATACATGCAAGAGGAGGCAGGTTACGGAACGAACCTTATCTGGGGTCACTGTAATGATGAGGAGCTAGACGATAAGTTAAGCATTACTCTGATTGCAACTGGCTTCGAAGAGCAAGGGCGGCCTTCGACTAAGAAGGAAGTTGAAAGGATTGTAGTCCCTCTTGAGCCTGAAGCTTCAGTACAGCAACGAGAGGAAGAGGATGATATATTCTCTACACATATAGAATCTAATTCAGCTGAGACTATTGAGTTTGATACGCCGGAAATTAAGATGAATGTTACTCAGATTCATGCTGAAAAGGCCTTCGATCTTTACGACATGCAGAAGAATGATGAGCGTTCTCAGCGTGAAAAAGACTACGAGCGGAGGATGAAGGAATTAGAAGAGTCTAGGAGGCAGGCCCTTAGAGCTAACAATCATAAGAACCTCGACGATCCGAAAACTGTCAATGAGTATACTAAGGTTCCGGCCTATGCTAGAAGAAATGTTGAACTGGAAGATGTAGAGCACTCTTCAGCTCACCCTGGCGGTCGATACACAGTGAGCATAGACGACGAAGGTGGTCTGAAAACAGGAAATAGTTACATCCACGATAATGTGGATTAGAAAGATTTTTCGTCTTTTTTAAATAGTCTTATCTTTTTTATGAGATTGGTTTATTGCGTGCCCGGGTCCCCGCCTGGGCACTTTTTTGATTGTATAAGGTGAGTTGGAAATCCTAGTGGAATACGAGATTAATTCTCAGCAAGGTACTCATGAACAAACTTGATGGCCATAGATCCTTCACCTACAGCAGAAGCCACCCGATTCATTGCCCCTGCTCTAACATCGCCGGAAGCCAGAATTCCAGGAACACATGTCTCCAAGAGAAAGGGCTCTCGATCCAGTTTCCAAACCTTTGCAAAGGACTCGTATTTATTGAGGTCTTTTCCTGTTTCTATGAATCCTCTCTCGTTCTTTAAGATGTCTAGATCGATCCAGTCAGTATAAGGCCGTGATCCAATAAAAATGAATAGCGCATCTGCAGCTCTATCCTCCTTTGTTGCTGTTTGCTTCTTGTTCAAGACCAATTTTGAAAGGCGTCCATTTGCACCACAAACTTCTTCGATCTCCGAATGTCCTAGCACTTCTATATTATCTATTGCATCGATCTGATCTATCAAGTACTGCGACATGCTACTTGATAAGTCTGGTTTCCTGATTAAGATGTAGACCTTGCTCGCAAATTTGGAAAGGTAGACGGCACTCTGACCTGCTGAATTCCCACCACCCACAATGTAGACCTGCTTATCTTTGCAAGCTTGAGCCTCAGTCATCGAAGAACCATAGTAGATTCCAGCACCAGTAAATTCGCCAATGCCGCTTGCAGGAAGTTTCCTGTAGTCTACTCCAGTTGATAGGATTAATGCCTTGGTAGCAACTTCTTTTCCATCATCTAAGGTCAGGACCTTGTAATTGTCCTTTAATTTTATGGAAGTCACAGTCTTTGGAGAAAGAAATTCGATACCAAAACGCTTAGCCTGGGTTATCGCACGGTGGGTTAATTCTTGACCACTCAAACCATTTGGAAAACCAAGATAGTTTTCTATTCTCGAGCTGCTTCCCGCTTGTCCACCA
>CAZMYK010000900.1:0-1964 GCA_964570435.1 uncultured Saprospiraceae bacterium
GTGGCCTTGTGGATGATAATAGCTAGTTGCTTGGTGAAAGTGCTAATACAATTAGAGTTTGGTAAGCATGCCATTAACACAGGGGAGACTAGTATGGAGGCATTTGCTAAGTTGCCAGGTCCAAAAATTGGCCGGGGCCACTGGAGCATTTGGACTTGGTTCCTAATCAAGGTGTTTCACATGATGCAGATGGGAGGGATAGCTGGAGGTGTTGCTCTTGCTCTTAATTTGGTTTTTCCCATGATTCCAGTTTGGACATTGGCCATCGTTGTGTGTATCATTACGATCTTTTTAGTTCTAGATGGAAAATATAGTAGGGTAGAAAGATTCTCGGTTTTCCTCATTGCGGGATTCAGTCTTTTCAGTATCCTGTGTGTGATCATATTGCAGGGGACAAGCTATGCCATTAGTTGGCGAGAAATCAGTTCTGGGTTGCAATTTGAATTGCCCGCGGCAATGATCGGAGTTGCTCTTGGTGCGTTTGGTATTACGGGAATTAGTGCAGATGAAATCATTTCTTACCCCTATTGGTGTATTGAAAAGGGATATGCTACCAGTACGGGACCGAAGACAGACACTAGAGAATGGTCAGAGAATGCGAGAGGCTGGATCAAGGTGATGTACTTAGATGCATTAATTTCAATGGCGATTTACACCATTACAACAATTGCATTTTATCTTTTGGGTGCAGCCATATTACATAAGATTGGTGAAGTGCCTGAAGGATATCAAACCATAAGTACACTTGCGCAGATCTATACAGAATCAGCTGGTGCTTGGGCTAGGGCGATTTTCTTAGTTGGAGCAATTTTAGTCCTATTTTCCTCCTTTTTTATAGGTGTTGCATCTAACCAAAGAATGTTTGTCGATGCCTTTGCGCAGTTGGGATTTCTAGATTATCGAAATAAGGCGGTGAGAAAAAAATGGTTCAAATGGACGGCGATTTTTATCCCGGTTTTATGGGTGAGTCTGTTCTTATTTTTTAAGTCCCCTGTGTTCATGGTGATGTTCGGTGGGATAGCCTTGTCGATCATGTTATTGATGGTGGTATTCGCTGCCTTTCACTTTAGATTAAGACGCTTGGACAGCAGGCTGAAGCCGTCTCTTGGGTATGATATCTTACTATGGATCAGCGGAATCTTGATATTTACTTTCGGTATTTACTCTATTCTTAAATTCTTTTGAAAGTCTCCACTTGTAATTAACTTAGATCTTGTTTTATATTGATAACGCTCTACTATTAATAGGTGTTAGCCCGCTGACTCTATCTAATTTTTAGCGGGCACTCTCACTAAGAAACCGTAAACAAATCGAAAAGAACAAAGAAAAGGAAGTCAGCAAAAGGTTGAGCTATGTCTTAAGACATAAACCCGACTCAGTTGGGATCACTCTAGATCAGCAAGGTTGGACTACAATCGAAGTCCTGTTGTCCAAGTTGAATATCACTAGAAGTGAGCTGGACTATGTAGTTTCCAATAATTCGAAAAACAGATTTGCGATTTCGGTAAATGGGCTGAAGATTAGAGCCAATCAGGGGCATTCAATCAAAATTGAACTAGGCTTACTTGAGAAAGAACCACCCGAAATACTATTTCATGGAACAGCAGTTTCAAATTTGGAGCAAATCATGGTAAAAGGTTTGCATAGAATGAGTAGAAACCATGTCCATCTGTCCACCGATATAGAAACTGCTAAGCAGGTCGGGACAAGACATGGGAAACCTGTTGTTTTGGCCATAAGCAGCAAGGTAATGGCTGACGATGGGATTCTATTCTATCAATCCGAGAATGGAGTATGGCTGACTTCCTTTGTGGCTCCGAAGTATTTTTCTGTGCTCTGAATCCATAAGCTAGGAACGTCTGCTTGTTTATCCTTTAAACTTATCTATTCTTTCCAGACCAAGATGCACTCGACTTAGTCTTTGCAGATTGTGCTGCCCGTAGCAAGGAACAGAAGGAGGCGGC
>CAZMYK010000901.1:0-1959 GCA_964570435.1 uncultured Saprospiraceae bacterium
CTACGAATTTCCCTTACTAGCGGATCCGAATACAGTGAATGCCTTTGCCTTGCCAGGAGGACAAACTTTTATCACTTACGCCTTGTTCAACCAACTGGAGAATGAGGACCAGCTAGCGGGTGTGATGGGACATGAAATAGGCCATGTTATCGAGAGACATGGAGCGGAGAGGATGGCTAAGTCCGGATTTATACAAGGAATTATTCAGAGCGTGTTGATCGGTTCAGGAGGCGATGCAACGATGTCGCAGATTGCTAATGTGGTAGGAAACTATGCGAGTATGAAGTATGGGAGAGACCAAGAGTTAGAATCTGATCATTGGGGGGTAAAGTTGATGATTGAATCCGGTTATGAGCCAGAAGCGCTCATAGGGGTAATGGATATATTGGAGAGGGCATCAGGTGGCTCGAAACGTCCAGAATTTCAAAGTTCGCACCCAAGTCCTGAAAATAGGCGAGAGAAAATAAGAGAGGCGATTAAGCGTTATAGCCGAAACTAAGAAACGTACGACGGTTAGCATGGCGTCTTCGTCTAAGAACGGAACCTAGGCTCTATAAAAACTGTTAATAACTTAAATAAGTAAAAACACATTCAAAATGTCAAGAAGAAGAATTTTCGGAGGGAGTAATCCCATGTTGAAAGAAGAAACTATAAACCGCTCCTCACAAACGATTAGTTATACTGGTGTGGAACCAATGACGGTTAGCGGTACCGTGAATAAGACGACTATATTAGTAGGTATTGTCCTTGTTGCTGCTGTCTATAGTTTCAACAATCCATCAAACTTATTGATGATTGGTGGAATGATAGCAGGTGTTGTTACGGCACTCATTACCAATTTCAAACCTACTATCTCTAACATTACTGCACCTCTATATTCCGCATTCGAAGGTCTATTTGTAGGAAGCTTTACTGTTTTTATAGCACACAGGTTTGGTGGATTAAACAATGCTGAAATTATTCAACAAATTGCTATGCCAGCAATCAGCGGTACGATCTGTGTATTGCTTGTGATGTTGATACTTTATCGGACTGGTACTATAAAAGTAACTCAGAAATTGCGTTCTGGAGTAATGATGGCCACAGGTGCTATTATGCTAGTCTACCTGCTTTCTTGGATTCTGTCAATGTTTTCGATTCGTATTCCATACCTCCATGAAGGTGGGGCAATAGGAATAGGCATTAGCATACTGATCATTGGTGTAGCCTCCTTCAAGTTGTTGATCGATTTCGATAATGTCGAGAAAGGTGAAGAAGCGGGAGCTCCAAAGTATATGGAATGGTTTCTTGGTATGGGCCTAATTATGACGCTTGTCTGGTTGTACTATGAAATTGCAATGTTACTTTCCATGCTAGCGAGAGACTAGTACTCGAGACAACTAAAGAAGTAAGAAAGCTACGTCATTCCCGATGTAGCTTTTTTTTGCAGATGATTCAATGCGATAAGGCTAAGTAAGCCTACGATCCCGACTATGAGGCATATGTAGGTGTAGAAAGTAGACCAGGACAGGTCTATTCTTAGGAAGTTTTTCACAATCATTATGACAATACTGGCGAGGTATCCAAAGGCAATATTTCGGAATTCTCAGTCTACAGATCTACAATTCCATTCAAGCTGAAACTTAAATAGGAGTGAGGCAAGAAGGAAGTATTTATCTAGCTAGTGACGAAGATGAAATGACTTTGATAGAGGATGTGAAAATTATCAATATTTCCAATGACTACCAATTCCATGTGCATTAGGCAAGACAATGCCTTAACAAGCTTCCAGGCCTAAAGCCAATTCGAGGCGAATCTAGAAGGTACTATTTGTCCAAAATTTCTAACAGAGGCGCCCTCTTGCCTCTTGTTTTGCTCGAATAAGACCACCTTCAAGCCTTTACGAAGACAAGCAAAGGCATGTGCAATTCCAAGAATACCTCGAACTATAATGGCAACGTCAAACTTTCTATTGATCAT
>CAZMYK010000902.1:0-1958 GCA_964570435.1 uncultured Saprospiraceae bacterium
CCTTAACCAATTGCGGGATTCTTCCGCAATGATCGATATGCGAGTGGGAAAGAATCATCGTGTCAACAGTCATCGGATCGAATTCAAAAGAATTGTTATGGTCCCAGACATGTCTTCCCTTACCCTGATAAAGTCCACAATCCAATAGGATCCTGTAGCCATTGTCCAATGTTAGTAGGTGAGAACTTCCAGTCACATTTCTTGCCGCACCGCAGAATTTGATTTCCATTTATTTTGATTTACCAGATGCAATATATAAAAAGTGACTTGCTTCGTGTATATTGGATGATCGGTATTAAATAAATAGAGTTTTTATGAGAAAAAGGGAATTTCTAAAACGATCGGCCTTGTATACTGCAGGAGCGGCAATCCTACCCTCAGCAATCTTGGCCTGTAAGGGAGGTGAGGTACTTCGAACTGCTCATATTGGCGTTGGTGGAATGGGAGCAGAAGATCTCCGAGATATTTCTTCGCATGGTGCTGTTGTTGTTGCAGCCTTGTGTGACGTAGATGCGAAAAATCTTGCTGAGGCCCAAAAGTTGCACCCTAAGGCGAAGATCTATAAGGATTATAGGACAATGCTTAGTGAGATGGCAGAAGAAATAGATGCAGTGATAGTTTCTACTCCAGATCATACCCATGCACCTGCATCTATGGCAGCAATGGATATAGGGAAACCTGTTTACTGTCAGAAGCCACTAACCCACCACGTGACTGAGGCTAGGGCTATGCGCAAGAAGGCAGAGGAGAAAGGACTTGTGACACAGATGGGAATCCAGGTTCACTCATTCTATGACTACAAACTCGCTACCATGCTAATCCAAGCAGGAATCATTGGAAAAGTAAGTACAGTTCATGCTTGGTCCCCGAAGAACTGGGGCTACGATGGACCTGCTCCAGAGGGTTCAGATCCAATTCCAGGTGAGCTTGATTGGAATTTATGGCTAGGTACTTCTGCAGAAAGACCTTATAAAGAGGACTACTACCATCCTGGGAATTGGAGGAAGTTGCTAGATTATGGATGTGGAACTCTTGGAGATATGGGAGTACATATTTTTGATACACCTTACAACGCCTTGGAATTAGATGTTCCTAGAACAATTAAGAATGAATGCCGACCTACTACTGGTTTTGGTCATCCTTCGAACAATATAGTCACCTATGAATTCAACGGTACAAATCAAACGACCCAAGATTTCAAATGGATTTGGTATGATGGGCCAGGTGCACCATCGACTCATATTGACTTGGAACTTCCAGGTGGGGAGGAATTGCCTGACCAAGGTGCTATGTTTGTAGGAGAAACCGGCAGACTTCTCCTTCCTCATTTCATGCAGCTTCCGAAACACATTGTAGATGGGGAATATCAAGACCTAGATATGTCGATGGTTGATACTAATGAATTAGGAGAGGTCATCAGGAATTATTCCTCTGAGGGACCCAAGCATTACCACCAATTTGTAGATGCTTGCCTTGGGAAGGATAAAACCACGGCTCCATTCTCTTATGCATCTAGATTAACAGAGACTATTCTTTTGGGAGTGATTGCCAATCGATTTCCTGGGAAGACGCTACACTGGGATGCTAAGAATGCAAAATTTGCGGAGGAGGAAGCTAACCAATATCTAGACGCTCCATACAGGAAATTTTAGTTTAATTCTTGGTTTTGCTGGATCTTAAGCAGGGTTACTCTTAAAATTGACATTATGGTGAAATTCTACCTTACCTTCTTGCTAAGCTGTTGTCTTACAGAAATCTCTGCACAGGATCCTGCAGAACACTCATCTTTTTTTGAGGTATCTAATGAAGATATAGCAAGGTGGAATTCCTATGAAGTCATTCTTAGTGGTCATGAGCTTGGATCCGACCTACACAAGAAAAGTCTCTTGGAATTTGCAAAGAAAGAATATGAAGTGGGTCAGTATTCAAAGGTTAAGGAGCTTTGCCTCACTGCCTTT
>CAZMYK010000903.1:0-1956 GCA_964570435.1 uncultured Saprospiraceae bacterium
TCCGCGCTTGGTCATCTCTAACTCCTCCTCATCCCACTGATTAAAGTTCCCGGTGAGGATCATCTTTTTAGCCGAAAGATGCTTATTAAGTTTGAACAGTGAATTTCCATTCTCATCTATGGTAAATGTCGGACCTTCAGTAGTTAAAGAAGTGTCTCGCTCCGAAAGAGGATAGGTCCAGTATTCAGGAAGAAAGAAATATTTTTCTATTAGACCGTACTCGTCTTTGAAGTCATCAAGATTCTTGGTGATCTGGATGATGGAATCACTGGTATAGGTAAAATACCAATCGTCACCTAACTTACGATCCTGCATCCTCGTAGAAACGCATAATCGCACTTCTGTACTATCAAAGTCTTGAAGGATAGAATAAGGAAGGCCTAAGAGCGAGTCGATCTGTGAAGGATGGAATTCATACACAACAGTATTTTCATCTATACTGTAGGATGGGAGGCTCTTCTGTCCCTTAACAAGGACAGCTGCCATCAACAATAGTATGCTAAGGGCCTTACTCATCATGTCCTTGCATAAGTTAGAGAGTGGAAGTAGAGCATCTCTTTCTTGTAGTTGATACTGAAAACCCAAGGTGCTAAGAAGGGATGACCTAAGATCCCATCTAAGTTCGTCTTATAGATTGAATTGAGATTACGCATATTCGTCATTACCGTTGCCATAGAGGCACATTTGTATTTTTCTCCAAGTTGGGCTCTATACAGCACACCAGCTAAGGCTTGCTTTTTGGAACCCCCTGCTCCTGTTAGGTTAATGCGATTCATTACCTTAAAGTTCGAAATAATATCTCTATTTCTCTTATTATCTAGTACATTGAATTCAGCACCGGTATCTATCCCCATCTTCTTACTAACGCCTTGGATTGTAATTTCGATGACTGGAATAAAGTTTCCCAGTGTAAATGCAAAGCTATCAATCCGCTCGATAGAATGCGGCAAAAGTACTTTGATTTCTCCTTCCTGATCTAGTTTTGAAAAGCAAACATACTTTTCCCTATAATTGAGCATGATTTCAAAGTCCTTAATCACCTCATAGCCTAGGAGGCCCATAATTCTTATCCTCTTTCTTTTTTCGACTTCTTCTAGGTCAATGTGTTCAGCTTTTAGGTCTCGAAACATTGCATTTTCGATTTTTACATTCTCGACAGTTGATTCTCCTACGCGTCCAACTCCTCCGGAAACCCCCAAAGCAGTGGAGCTAGAAATGCTTTCAGCCTTGAAATATCTACTGTTAAGAACAAGCCCATTGGCCCCGGTATCCAATATGAATTTACCTTCTTGCTGTCCAATCTTTCCCTCCAGCAATATGAGTCCCTCATAGTATTCGAATGGAATGATGACAGAAGAGGGACCATGTGCGACACCTTGGGGAAACGTAATATCTACTCCCCAAGCCCGTAAACCCATAACACAGAACAGGAAAATCCATGACCACTTCATCCTGTGAAGTTAGGATTTACGACAGAAAAGAGAAAAAATATTAGACGAAGGTGGATTTTCATACAGATTTGATTTATATTGGTTTGATGACCAGCAGAAGAATATATGTACTGCTTAAGAAAAGAGATTCCTTCCTCTAGGGAGGCCTTCAAGAATAGTCTTTTTTCAGAAATTAGTCTTTATTAATGCTGTTTACCTTTTCAATTTTTAGATTTATCAACATAGCCAGAGAAAAATGGTGTTTTGCTAGCTTAAAAGCTTCTGCGATTCGCATTAGGCAATCTACTTATCAGGGCGGTCTTAGACTGACGGTGTTTGTTTCACCAGATGTACCTACAGGTGTATCTAGTGAAGAAGACTTGTTAGTAAAGAAAATGCAACGAAACTTAGAAATCGGAAAATGGCTCCGCTCTAAGCGTTTTTCGTTGTCTTAGATTGATTGTGGGAAGACCTAAACACCCTTTTGAGCAATTGATTGCTACACCTACCAAATAATCTAATTTGG
>CAZMYK010000904.1:0-1951 GCA_964570435.1 uncultured Saprospiraceae bacterium
GGGTTACCACGGGTGTACTGATACAACTTATTCTGCCCCGATTCTTGTTAACGCAGTAAGTGCGCAATTCGAAACTCCAGAACCAGTTTGCATTGGTGATACTCTAGAAATTCCTCAGAATTCTACTAGCCTATTTAGTGATATTGTGGAGTACAAGTGGATATTAGGTAGTAACTTAGATACTAGCTATGATGAAACTGCCTCCTTCGTAGTGAATGAGATTGGAAAACATGATGTGAAATTGGCGGTCGAAGATGAATGGGGTTGTAAGGACTCGATCACTACCGGTCTTGCTGCATTTTTTCGGGCACCTAATTTCGACTTGTTGGCTGATAGTCTGTCTTGCACTACGCACGCCATAGAATTTCGCAACAAATTACATGCAGTCAACTACACCTATTCTTGGTCATTCGGAGATGGCGATACAAGCTCACTAGCAGCACCAGTTCACTTGTATGAGACAGAGGGAGATTATGCTGTGAGTCTTAGAATAGAGGATGACGAGGCTTGTATCAACTTTATTGAGGAGGTACAAATTGTTCAGATTGCAGATCCGATCGCTTCCTTTACCGCGGATTCTACTTTCACCGCTTGCCCTCCCCTTATTACCACTTTTAGCAATCAGTCCTTGAACGGGGTCAACTACCTATGGGACTTTGGTGATGAGAGCGGGATTTCTTCAGAACACTCGCCAGCACATCTATATATTACCGCAGGCGTTTTTGATGTCGCACTGATCGTAGAGCGGACCCCTAATTGCAGAGATACAAGCCTTCTTGCAGATCTAATTCAGCTCGATGGTCCCAAGGGAAGCTTCACATTTGAAATTGATTCTTCGTGTGTCCCACAGGAAGTTGCTTTTGAAGCGCAACTTGAGGAAGACTACAAACTCATTTGGGATTTTGGAGACGGAAATTTGCAGGAAGTAGATGAGAAAACAAATTTTTCGCAGATCTCCTACTCCTATGAAAAACCAGGAAATTTCATTCCGAAGATTATTCTCGAGGACAATGAAGACTGTAAAATAACAAGAGAAGGTGAGAACATAGAGGCCCATGATTTAGAGGCAGCCTTCACTATTTCCGATTCTATTTTTTGCGACATCCTTGCTGACGATATAGTCCTCACTAATTCATCATTCAGCACAAGCCCAATTATCACTGAAAGGTGGATGATCGGACAGCAAGATTATGAAGGATCCAAGCCTGAAATTATGCTTTCAGACACAGGGAAGTATGATGTGACATTGATGGTCGGGAGTGCCTTTTGCAGCGATACCATTGTGAAATCGGAACATATTCGCATTGGTCCATCTCCCATCTTACATGATTCCCGAGACACCTTTAATTGTATCAACACCAGTATCTCATTATTGGCAAGCAGCGAGCATGCAGATGATCTGATATCCTGGTATGATGCAGAAGGCCAGCTTTTAAGCAGTGATGCAGGGCTTGTCGGTATAGATGTGCAAGAAACCCAAAATCTTGTTATAGAAGCAATAAATAGCTTCCTATGTGTGGACTCCGATACGATCTTAGTTGAGCTTATTGATGACCAAACCGATTTTGCCGGACCGAAGCGTACAATTTGTCATGGTGCAGAACTAGACATAGAGATTGACTACGGCAGTGATGTGACCTGGATTGATGATGTAGAATGTCGAAATTGTTCAACAATAACGCTTTCGCCCGATTCGCTTACCTATTATCCTATAGTGGTTACTAATGAATATGGCTGTCTTGTTAGAGATACACTTGAGGTCGATGTTTTGTATGGTGATGATATAGATGCCGGTGATGATCAAGCAATATGCAAGACAGAGAGTCCCATTCTATTAGCTTATGCTCCTGGACAAATAAGGTGGAGCCCAGAAAATCTGGTTGCGGATCCATTTGCAACACTGACCTACACAATGAATAGTGAATCGATGATGTTCTACTTAGAATCGACA
>CAZMYK010000905.1:0-1948 GCA_964570435.1 uncultured Saprospiraceae bacterium
TCCATAAGGTGGTCGATGGCATTCATGTAAGATCTGGCTTAAAGGACGATCCCAATATCCAGACTGTAATTGGTGCCTGCACGCCATGCCATTCGGCAGACTTAATCACACAGAATAGAGCCACTAGAGACGGTTGGGAGGGGATGATCAGGTGGATGCAAGAAACACAAAACCTAGGTGACTTGGGGCAAGCCGAGCCGGTGATCTTGGACTACCTAGCTACCTACTATGCTCCTGAAGAAAGTGGAAGACGCAAAAATTTAGAGATTTCTGATACAGATTGGTACCTCCTAGAGGATAGTGAGTAAGATCAACTCACTACTTGATGATCTCTCTCAGCTTCTCCTTTCGAGGCTACTAGCATTGCACTTCGAAGACTAGTACTAGAATCCAAATAAAGTGAAATTACTGTCTTCACAGCCATTTCTTTATACCTTGTTTCAATCTTGGTCGAATCTTTGCACTAATTGTTAGTGGAAAAGCAGGTAATAAAAAATAGATTGCAAGCTGGCGGTGAAACCACAAAGAAAATCCAATAGGACATTAAATTCTCAGTGCTTCTACATAATAAGAGTGCCTGTGAACCATTTAACTTAGAGAACTGTAAGATAGATTATACATAGAAGATATGAAAAGACAGAAGACCGCATATGCATTCATCATCATTGCCTTATCAATTCTCTTCCTTATATATGCCAAAAATTTCTTAGTACCACTCATCTTAGCAATTGTACTATGGTACATGATCAATGCCTTGAACGATCTGTTTAGGGCCGCCCCATTTGTAAGAAAGAATATACATCGGGCGGTAACTATATCGCTTTCCAGCATCTTCATTCTGTTGATTCTCTTTTCGATCGGAAGTCTGATCACAGCAAATATCAATGGCATGATCGCTAGTGCTCCAAGTTATCGGATTAATTTTGAGCGCCAACTTGCCACAATAGCTGACTTCATAGGGTATTCTAGAGACACAGACATCCAGACCTTGTCCTCACAAATAGAGCTAGATAAGTTTCTCAGAAACTTACTCAATTCCTTCAGAAAGGTTGCCCAGCAATTCTCCATCATTCTCTTATACACCTTATTTATGTTGCTGGAGCAAAGCACCTTTGCAAAGAAAATTATCGCCCTAGGTCTAGATAGAGAAAGACGGGATAAGCTGACCTTTATTTTTAAGGGCATCAATGAAGGAGTAAAGACCTACCTCGGAGTAAAACTAGTAGCGTCAATAGCAACAGGACTTTTTAGTTACATTGTCCTTAGAGCAGTAGGCCTTGACTTCGCCATTTTTTGGGCCTTCATCATTTTTATCTTCAACTTCATACCTACCATAGGTTCGATCACTGCCACCATTTTTCCATCGGTTGTGGCCCTTGTCCAATTCGAAACCCTTACCCCTTTCTTCGTCGTGCTAATTGGCGTCGGGGTAATCCAGTTGATTATAGGTGGGATTCTGGAACCGCGGTTTTATGGTGACTCCCTGAATATCAGTCCCTTTGTTATTGTACTTTCTTTAGTCTTGTGGGGGATGCTATGGGGGGTTGTTGGCATGTTGCTTTGTGTACCAATTACAGTTATATTGATCAAAATATTCGCCCAATTTAAAAATACAAGATCGATTGCCATCATGCTTTCCAGGAATGGGAATATTGGCAGTGGTACAAGAAAATAAAGTCAGCTATCTACTTTTTTAATATATTGTTCATTAATGGAAGCAACAGAAACAAAAGTTCAATTCTCAGCTAAGATGTCGGACCTTCTAGTGCAGCCTTTGTCCTATAAGGCTATCTCCTATCTAGATAATACTGTCAACATTCTGAAGGAGGACATAGCTGATCAAGATGAAAACTACCAATCACGACTTTCATTTATTTGGGCCTTCCAGGTTAAGGAGATCGCCATCTTATTTCGCGACGCACTAGTAAGATTGCTGATGCTCGAGCAA
>CAZMYK010000906.1:0-1947 GCA_964570435.1 uncultured Saprospiraceae bacterium
CTTCGAGAACAACGCCTTTTATTGCGAAAGCCTACCAAGTGCCTTTCTTAAAAATTGCGACCCACGTGATGTTAGGGACTAAGAAGATTAAGGATTTTGAAATTGACAAGCAACTAGAAGGCTACGCAATCAAGGTTCCAGTTTTCTCATTTGACAAGTTTCCAAATGTAGACAAACAACTTGGACCAGAAATGAAGTCAACTGGGGAGGCCATTCGTTTTATTAAGGACCTGAAAGACCCATTCTTTAGGGAGTTAGATCGGAATCGAAGCGTTTATTTGACTAATTGACCATTCTTATTCTGCCTTTACTTTCTAAAGTATGTACTTGTACTTTTAGAAAGTTTAGCTCATTAAATGCTTTAGAAATACAGCCGATACTGTGTAAGAATTCGCATTTACTAGCGCCTCATGGGAGCTTCGTCATTAAGATATTACGGAAACTTTGCTTACTATATATTCGTGCCCTACAATAGTTCCATTGTATTGGTCATCAGCTCCATCTGCTGCATCAAGTCCCGTTTTTCCTTTCCTGGTGCTAGAAGGAAGTCTAAGACGAAAATTAATTTGCTTTTGGATTGGTCCATGACCAAGTAGGCAAAAAATGGCCCACCCATGTAGTCCTTTGTGGTTTCCCATATTCCTCGAAGTTCGTAAGTGTAGTTGCCATTAATTTCAACGGTATTCGTGTACAATGGAAGGTCTTCATCGTTTACGATCATGTAAGAACCTGGAGTGTTGGTTTGCACATGATACTTCCCAAATTCGTTCACCAGTTCCTTCAAGAAATCTTTAGAAAGCTGGTCTTGACTAGTGTAGTCCACGGTCTTCATGACCATCCCAAAGGTAGCAGCTGCCGTTTCTTTTCTGATCCACATAAGTTGCTCTTCTTCGTCCCACTTGGCCTTAATGTAGTCTGCTGGAATCGTAAGCTTAACGCCTAACTTCTCCTCGATTTCTGTAGTAAGGCCTTTATTGTAGCCGGAGGCATAGGTGTATCCGCGAATCTGCTTGTAGTCATGTTGGTAGACACGCTTACTGATCGAAGGAAAGCTCTTGGTGATATTTTCAATCAGGGCTTCTTCATTTTCTCCTACTACGTAGACCATTAATTGGCCGACGGCCCATTTATCTCTACCTATAGTGGTATTTTTAATCCCCTCATTCTTAATGGTCATTACCTTTTCTTCACCTATATCCGTAGCAATAGATCTTACAGTAGGGGAGTTGATGTCTTCCAAGTTACCTAGGTAGAGGTAGGTTCTTAGTTCCTTTCTCAATGGCCCTTCTTCCAAATCTTTGGGCGAATAGTGCTTGAGGTCAAAGATAGATTCTGGTTTCGGTAACATAGGATATGCTGCCTCATACAACATCCGAAAGGTGTCACCAACTGCTCCTTCCCAAAGTTCCTCATCTGCAATCACAACAATCTGGTTAGCAGTCCCTAAGGCATTAGGGTTGGACTTTAGTTTATTTTGCAGTTCCTCACTGCATGAAGTCAGGTACAAAGTACATAGTACATATATAACTAAGTTTCTTATTTTCATAGACGCAAAATTAGTAAATTCTCACTGTTCTACTATAGATGCATTCTTTGACTCTTTTGGCGTATAATTTCTTGTAAGCCATTCTACGACAGGCACCACTATTTTTCTGTAAGGCAATAACCTTTCTCCACCACTTGACTAGTCAGTGACTTCAATAAGATTTATTGGCGACGTCATCGACTAACATAATGTCGATGCACATTAGAATCTATGTTTTGTGGCACCCTTGCTGCGTACAGATCGGTAGTAGAAGCTAGTGGGATCAATTTTCCTAGCTGAGATTCGCTTAAAAGATTAACAAGTGTGACAACTAGGGTGTTTAATATAGGTCTTAAATGACAAAATGACACCCAGTTTTATCCATAAGTGCCAATATGGCACTCTGTTTATGTCCTGACAAG
>CAZMYK010000907.1:0-1946 GCA_964570435.1 uncultured Saprospiraceae bacterium
GATTTTGATGATCACTTTCAATGAAACAGATCTGGTGAAATTTTCGCTCAAAGGGCTTAAAACCCTTTGAGGTAGCAACTGGAGGAGATGAGAAACATAAGATACTTAGCTCTACTTCATAATATCCCTAGATAGTCCCATAATCCTTGTGACCCAAGGAAAAAACCTACAGTGTCCCCTTTTTGCGGAATTTCGACACTCACATACTTTTGAAAGTCTAGTCTATAAGCACCTTCTTGCTAACCACTGTAGCACCTTCTTCAATTGAAATGATGTAGATCCCCTTAGCGGCATCTTCCAAGTTAATTGGGAACTCTCTTCCCTGAATATCAAATTGCTTGATAACCCTTCCGTCCATTGTCTTCAAGCTAATTCTAGCATCATCCACCTCCTGAGATAGTTCTATTAATAGGTAACCAGATGTAGGATTAGGACTTACTGAAAAATCAAAGGACGATTTAGAAGTGGGAAGGTCACTTGTATTAGAAATTGTAGTTCGAGTTAGTGCTTCACTTGCACGGAAGTTTTGCAAACTAAGACTACTGATATGCCCACCAGTGTCAGGAAAGGTAATAGAAACGGTATTTTCACTTTCCACAAGTTCATAAGGAATTGGAATTTCAAGTAAGCCAAAAAATCGATCTCGATTCAACTGATCATATCCCCTCCAATCATCGGAAACAGGAATTTCAATCCCATTAAATTCTACCCTTGGGCTCAAAGATTTACCGTGGTTTCTTCCAATTCCCAACCTTAGGGTAGCCTCCCCAAATACAGAAGTGGTAATTCCCTGCAATTGAAAAATCTGCTCTTGATTTGCACTTATTGCTTGAAGATATTTATCGGCATAAATTTTTTCCTCTTCATAGGATTGGTCCACAATTATGCTGTCAGCATATGAAAATTTCAATACCATGGTAGCTTCCCTAGCTATTGTAAGTTTACTTGGAATGGTGGCAAATTCGGTGCTTTCCAATGTGGGAAGACCATTCACTTCTCGCAAGTGCAAGAGGTCAATTTTTTCAATGACATTATCAGAGTCCTCGATTATGTTCAAATGCACTTCTTCGTCAGCTAAATTCAAATTATTGATCACTAAGAATGCCTCCCTACCATTTACAAATGCGTCTGTCTGAATATCTAGGTCTGAGGCCCTTGATTCTATCCTAAGTCCATCAACATCCTTCCAAAGTTCAAAAAATTTAAGCAATTCCGTGTATACCCACTGAGATCCCGTTTCACCTTCTACTTCGTTATTTTGTCTCAGAAGTCTATAGGGATACTTTTCACCAGAAGAGTGGCTCCACCAATTGGCCTTCAGGATCATGAAGGGAATCGTCTTTAACATGCTGTGTGGTCTCTCCATAAATTGCATCATTTGAGTGGAGAAAGATCTTAGATTCGCCCAATCGCGTTCTTTGCTGTAACTTGTTCCATCCAATCCCGGTGACCAGTAGCCATACTCTGAAATCAAAAGAGGCTTAACCCTTCCAAACTTCAGAATCGAGTAGTGCTCGATCATATCCAAAACAGCTTCCGTATTGCTTCCAGACCTTCTTTCCAAATTGTCTATGAGCTCTCCATTGGGATGAAAGTCATAGATATGAAGAGAATAGAAATCCATACTCTCATCGGTGATGTCGATGAAGGTCTTCCATTCTTCCTCCCAGTTTTGAAAGTCGTCATCTTCAAAGGAGGGCGCAGCTGCTGTGAAGCCTCCAACATTGATATCAGGATGAAGCGCATGAATAGAATCTGCAACAATCTTATGCATGGTAAAGATATTCTCATTGGTCGTATTATAAGGAGATAGGTTCCATAGAGGAGGTTCATTAACTACTTCAATGTGCCTAGGTCTTGGCTCGCCTGTACTTCCTCCCTCCCCAAAATGAGTAGATAAGAGGTTTGCCATAAATTGACCCAAGGACTCATAATTTGCATAGGCC
>CAZMYK010000908.1:0-1942 GCA_964570435.1 uncultured Saprospiraceae bacterium
CCGTTTACAAAACATTCGTCGACCTCTATAAGAAAGGAAAGTTGTACAGAGGGCTAAGAATGGTGAATTGGGATCCCGAAGCTAAGACGGTGTTATCTAATGAAGAAGTGATCTACAAGGATGAGAATAGCCTCCTCTATCACGTTAGATATCAGATAGAAGGAAGTGATGACTATCTAACCATCGCTACTACAAGGCCAGAAACTATCCTTGGGGATTCTGCAATTGCTGTACACCCTGATGATCCTAGATATACGCATTTAAAAGCAAAGCGTGCCTTGGTGCCACTTATTGATAGGTCCATACCCATCATTTTCGATGACTATGTAGAAATGGACTTTGGTACTGGTGCCCTTAAGGTCACTCCTGCACATGATGTCAATGACTATGAAATAGGGAAGCGACATAACTTAGAAGTTATCGAAGTTCTAAATGATGATGGCACGCTAAACTCAAAGGGTGAATTGGAACACTACGTTGGCAAGTCAAGGTTCAAGGTTCGTACAGAGATTACGAAGGAACTAGAAAGCAGTGGAAATTTGGTGGAGGTGAAACCCTACACCCACAACGTTGGGAGGTCGGAGCGCACGAATGCCGTTGTTGAGCCTAAGTTGAGCCTTCAATGGTATGTAGATATGAAGTCACTCGCAGAACCTGCCTTGAAAGCGGTTGTAAATGATGACGTAGAATTTTTCCCAAAGAACCAAAAGAATGTTTACAAGCATTGGATGGAGAATATCCGGGACTGGTGTATTTCCAGGCAGCTTTGGTGGGGCCATCAGATACCGGCATGGTATATTGATGATGAAGTTTTCGTGGCTGAAACGGAAAGTGAAGCACTCGACTTGGCGAGGATAAAGTTGGGTCGCAAGGATCTTCAGTTGTCAGACCTAAGACAGGATGAAGATGTGCTAGATACTTGGTTTTCCTCTTGGTTATGGCCAATGTCAGTTTTTGATGAATTTGGCTCAAAGAAGGAAATTGACTACTACTATCCTACGAGCGTATTGGTCACAGGTTGGGATATAATCTTTCTTTGGGTTGCTAGAATGATTATGGCAGGTTATGAGTGGAAGCAAGAGAGACCCTTTGAGCATGTCTACTTTACCGGAATGGTAAGAGATCAGAAGCGCAGGAAAATGAGCAAGCAGTTGGGTAATTCACCTGATGCCTTGGACTTAATGAAGAATTTTGGTGCAGATGGGGTCAGGTATGGCATGTTGTCCAGTTCCCCTGCTGGAGGTGACTTGCTCTTCGATGAAAAGCTGGTGGACCAGGGCAAGAAGTTTACTAATAAACTTTGGAATGCCTTGAGGATGTTCAAGAACCTTACTGTTGATGAGGGTTTGGAGACACCAGAAGCAAGTAGGATGGCCATCAAGTGGATAGACCAAAAGAAGTCTATGATACTTGAAGAACTGAAAAGTAATTTTGAGCAGTATAGGCTTTCAGAGGGCTTGGTGTCCATCTATAGCTTCATATGGGGCGACTTTTGTTCTTGGTACCTTGAAATTGTAAAGCCGGAATACGAGCAGCCAATTGACAAGTATACCTATGATCAATCGATGGACCTCTTCGAAGATCTATGTCTGATTCTACATCCATTTATGCCCTTTATCACAGAAGAAATCTGGCACCTGCTAAAAGACAGAGGAGAGGGAGAGGACTGCATGATGGGTTCATGGCCGGCAGTTAAAGCCTATGATAAAGACTTTATCAGACAGGTAGAAAAGGCTAAGGACGTTGTTTCCAAGGTAAGAGAAGTCAGAAATAAGTATGGTCTGAAAAAGAATGACCTGCTCAAGGTTTATGCGGAAGAAAGTGCTTCTGCGAAGGAATTGCTTAGTCTGGCAGGAATCAAAGAAATGATTACTGCGCAAGCAGTACTAGAGGATATAGAATGGACTAAAAGTGAACCGGAAAGCACTATTGGTTTCTTGTC
>CAZMYK010000909.1:0-1935 GCA_964570435.1 uncultured Saprospiraceae bacterium
TGTTGGACTAGGCTTTATTCTTTATGACAGTAGGTGGAACACCTACAGGGAGTATTAATTTAGGCACCATGTGAGAAATCCTTTCCCAATATCTTCTTCATACCCTTCTCTATGTCAGAGTAGCCGGTGGAAGATCTGTTGATATAGATAAATATACCGAAGATTGACTTGTTCTCAATATGGATAGCGTCTACGAAGGATTGACGATTAAGTCTGTAGGCTTCCTTCATCCTTCTTTTAAGAAGATTGCGGTCCACGGCTTTCTTAAATGCTCTCTTGGGAACCGTGAAGGCAAATTGTGTTTCTTCTCCTTCGCCTCCGATGATATAGATTAATTTTAATGGAAAGCCTTTTACCACCTTCCCTTCCTCGAATAGGAGGTCGAACTTCTTCTTATTAGTAAGTCTTTCTGACTTAGGAAATGAATAATCTGACATAAAGCAAAATTACTTATTTCTTAGAAATATAAGCTAGAGTAGCTATTAGGCTGAATGGTCCCTGGAAACATATAATCAAAAATGTGAGGGGAAATAGTTCGGTCTAGGCAAAAAAAATCTGAAAGCAGAGGATTCCACTTTCAGATATATATGTTCATGAAGTAGAACTTGTCTTACTTCAGTTTGCTTTCGTCAGAAACGGTCAACTTAAGTCTTCCTTTAGCTCTCCTAGATGCTAAAACCTTTCTTCCGTTTTTTGTACTCATTCTAGATCTGAAACCGTGCTTGTTAGCTCTTTTTCTTCTAGATGGCTGAAATGTTCTTTTCATAATACTAAAATTTTCTAAATTTTGATATCGAGGTAGACCTCATTTTCCCAAGGGAGTGCAAAAGTACTACTAATTATTTATTATTCAAAGCTTTAGCTTATGAATTCATAGATATTAAAAATTCTTCGTTGTTTCTAGTACCCAGCATATGCTTTCTTAGGAACTCCATTGCCTCATCTGGTTTCATATCAGCAAGGTGCTTTCTCAGGATAAACATCTTCTTAAGGACTGTTTCTCCAAGGAGTAATTCTTCCCTTCTTGTGCTTGACTTCGTAAGGTCAATAGCTGGATACAATCTCTTATTTGCAAGAGATCTATCTAACTGAAGTTCCATATTACCTGTTCCCTTGAATTCCTCGAAGATGACTTCATCCATCTTAGAACCAGTATCAATTAGGGCAGTAGCCAGAATAGTTAATGAACCACCACCTTCTATATTCCTAGCGGCTCCGAAGAACTTCTTGGGCTTGTGCAGGGCATTTGCTTCTACACCACCCGAAAGTACCTTACCACTAGAAGGAGAAACGGTATTGTAAGCCCTGGCCAATCTTGTGATAGAATCTAGCAAGATAACAACGTCGTGGCCACATTCTACTAGACGCTTTGCCTTCTCTAGTACCATGTTAGCAACGCGAACATGATTCTCTGCAGGTTCATCGAAATTCGAAGCAACAACTTCTGCCTTCACACTTCTTTTCATGTCAGTGACCTCCTCAGGACGTTCATCAATCAAGGCTACAATCAAATAGCACTCTGGGTGATTAATTGAAATCGCATTGGCCACATCCTTAAGAAGGAAGGTCTTACCTGTTTTAGGTTGAGCAACAATTAGCCCTCTTTGTCCTTTACCGATAGGTGAGAACAGATCAATCATTCTATTTCCGTAGTCCTTGCCCTCAGTGTGAGAAACAATACTGAATTTTTCTTCTGGGAAGAGTGGAGTAAGATAGTCGAAAGGAACTCTTTCTCTAATCATCTTAGGTTCTAGCCCATTTACCCTAGATACTCTAAGCAAGGCGAAGTATTTTTCACCTTCTTTTGGAGGTCTAATAGCACCTACGACGGTATCACCTGTCTTTATTCCAAAGAGTTTTATTTGAGAAGGAGAAACATAAATATCATCCGGAGAAGTCAAATAATTGTAGTCAGCAGATCTTAAGAAACCATAA
>CAZMYK010000910.1:0-1933 GCA_964570435.1 uncultured Saprospiraceae bacterium
CGGCGCGGAGTCCTTGTGCAAAAAGATCTGCGGCTGAACCGCTGCTCCAGCCTCTAACCGCTGCTTCCGCCTGCAAGAACCGAACCTCAGCAAGACCTTGGATAAACATTGGTGCTGTCACAGACTTAATGGTCGTCCTATTGTGCCTAACAAATGTAGCATACTCCATAAATTCTGGAGAATTTCCATCTGTCCCATTTGGTAGTCCTAGCCATGTCGAAACATCCGGCTGCTCTGCTCCATCTGCATCATAAGTCATTCCCCAAATTGGTAGTCTTGGATCTCCAGTAGCTTTCAGATGATCAACAAAAGTGGCAGATAACCTAAAATTGTCATCAGCTTGAAGAACAGCCGTGTTTCCATTTTGATCTTGAGCTGAATGAACCACCAAAGGCATGTCTTCTATCGTTTCCATCACTCCAGCTGACATAGCTTCTTTAGCCTTCGCCTCAGCCATAGACGGATTCACTTTTGTCAATCTCATAGCAAGCCTTAGCTTTAAGCTATTTGCCCACTTCTTCCACTTACTAGTGTCATTTCCTAACCAAATATCACCTGTTAGAGCCAATGCACCGTCACTAAATTGAGCCGATGCAGCATCTAACTCAGCAAAGAAATCTGAATAGATGGCCTCTTGGTTATCGTACTTAGGAAAGAACAACTCGTCTAAGAATCCTTTTCCTGCTTCGCTGTACGGCAAGTCGCCATAGAGGTCAGTCAACCTAGCGAAGTAGTATACCTTCATAATTCTAGCCGCAGCGTTAAAATTAGCTTGAGCAGGGTCTTCTGAGGTACGACTGATAAGATCTACTACATTCTTAATTTCCCTAGGGTAAGAGCTATCCCACAAAGCAGAGGAATAAGAATCTATTTCATTGTACTTATCTCCTGACCAGTAACTGAAGGAGCTTGCGTTATGCTGAATAATGGTAGAACAGTAGATAAACTGTGCACGCCACCATTCGTATCTATTATTTGTCGAAGCTATCTGAACGTAAGTTAACTGAAAGGCTGGATCTAAGTCAGCAGCTTGTGTTGGATTTATATTTAATTCATCGAAACCATCATCACATCCTGGAAGGAAGATTAGCATCGAAAGCAGACACAAAATTGTGCTTATATATGTTTTCTTCATTTTTTTAGATTTAGAATTTAGCATTAATATTGAAACCAAAACTCCTTGTTACTGGAATAGAAGAGTATTCTAGTCCTTGCGCATTACCATTGTTGTAGTTAGATTCAGGATCTACATTAGGAATCTTCTTATGCAGGAAACCTAGGTTTCTACCCACTAAACTAACTGAAAGGTTGGTAAATGGTGTCTTATCTGTAATAGACCTAGCTAAATTATAGGTCAATGTCGCCTGGCGGAATCTTACTTGGTCAGCCGAGTAGATAAATTCTTCACTGATATTAGAAGCAATTCGACCAAAGTAAGTCTCAGGATTCACGAACTGGCCATTCACTTCAACCCCGCCTGTTGGAGTCCAATCTGCAGGCTCTACTCCTTGAGCAATTCTAGCGTCCTCTGATGCATTCCATCCCTCTCTTCCTTCTAAGGTATTGATATGAGTTCCTGATCTGTATCCAGCTAAGTTGGTCATCGAGTGAATTTCACCACCCCATCGGATATCAATCAAGGCGCTTAAGGAAAATCCTTTATAACTTAAGGTATTTGTGATACCTGCAGTCCAATCCGGAATTCCATTACCAAGTATACTAAGCGTATCTGCAGATGTAGGCAGGTTATTTTCATCATAAATGATGTTATTGCTTTCATCTCTTGCATATGCAAATCCCACAATTGAACCATATGGCTGACCAAGTCTAGCCTCAACGAAGGTATTTCGCTGACGAGAACTACCTAGTCTGATTGCATTCAACTTGCCATCTTCATCAAGAGAAGAAACTTCGTTGTAGTTTCTTGCAAAGT
>CAZMYK010000911.1:0-1932 GCA_964570435.1 uncultured Saprospiraceae bacterium
TTTTTATTTTTCAAGAACAATCATAAGACATGCACTTATTCGCAAGAAGCAACACTTTCTGCTGATGCGCGAAGGCTATGCTAAAAGTGTCGCTTCGCATTGTGGTGGTCCAGATGATTTTGTTGTAATATCAATCTTCAAAAATTATTAAGATCTTGCCTTTACAATTAAGTGCAGATGTATCGGTAGCTTGAATTATCTTTATTCATTTTGTGAAAGCAGGTTCTTCATCATCTCCAAAATTCAATATTGCGATGGAATACGTCAATCTAAGTCCAGAAATTAAAGTTTCGAAGCTCCAGTTTGGATGTGCAAGACTTGGTAAGGCCATCAAGGAGGATACCAGCAAAATAGCTCTTGAAGTCCTTAACACTAGTTTCAAAGCGGGAATCAATTTTTACGATACCGCAGCGAACTATTCCTATGGTCATTCAGAAGAGATTCTTGGCGAATTTATTCAAGATAAAAGGGACGAGGTCTACATTGTCACCAAGGGTGGTGCCCTCCTATCTAATAAGGCTGCAAGGTTCCAGTTCCTGAGGCCAGTCTTTGGTTTGCTGAGACCCATCGTGACCAGGTTCAAAAGTATTCAAGCTCACCGTAGCCGAAGCAATCATAGTTTTGAATTTTTGGAAGAAACCCTTGAGGGAAGTCTTAAGCGGATGAAAATAGAAAGTGTAGACTTGTACCTCATCCATAATCCTACACGATCGGTTCTCGCAGATCCAGAAGTTTCCACTTTCTTTGAAAAGCTAAAAACGACTGGAAAAACGCAACTAAGCGGTCATTCTTTAAGAAGCATCGAAGATTTACATGCTATATCTACATTCGAAAACATAGATGCGATCCAATTTCCACTCAACTACTCTGTCTACAAAGAAGAGTACTATGAAGTTTTAAAAAATATCAAAGAAAAGGGCATTACTCTAATAGCTCGAGCGCCCTTCGAAAGAGGTATGTTAACACCCTACAATGAGGTTAGAAATGGTGGAAAATTTGGAGAAAGAAATTCACATTTGCAAGCAAAAAAGGAGGCCCTAAAGAAGAAATATAAATGTACCGATATAGAACTCGCCCTATGGTTTCTGAAGGATATGGACTTAGTAGACGTGATTTTATTTAGCTCCTTCATTCAAGAACACATTCAAGATAACATCACAACTTTCTTGGGAGAGATCCCTGCAGAATTTTCATGGAAGGATCTGGTGTTGGAATATTAGAAAGATGGCAGATGAGCTTGGGGTCATTTGAAATTGGCAAATTTTCTTACAATGCTTTTTATGTCCTCGTTTTTCGGGAACCTAAGTAAAACCCGGGCTTGACCTTGCCACCCTAATAGTAGAAGGATTCATTCTAGCCAATTTGTCACAAACTGGTAGCTGCCTGGTAAGGCTTCTACTTCAATATAAGAAGCTGTTTCACGTACTACTTTTGCTCTTTCTGAATCCTGAAAGACCCCTCCGTCCAAGGTGATCTCAGCCTTCCCCTTGTAAGGAAGCCTAAAAATTGCAGATGTGTTAGGTGGGATCATGGCGCTTAGATGCAAGTCATCACCTTCAACCTTCCATGAGGAAGACACCTTTCCATAAATGGTCTCATAAGTGGCCGATGCATAGGATAGAGGGATTCCAGGTACGGGGGCAATGAGTATCTTCTTGTAGCCAGGCTCCAAGGTTGTGATTCCAGCAATCCTTTCATACATCCACTGTCCAATCGCACCATAGGCATAGTGGTTAAATGAGTTCATAGAAGCCGATCCAAAACCATCATCATGACTATAACTATTCCATCGTTCCCACATCGTAGTTGCTCCTTGATTAATGGAGTAGAACCATGATGGATAGGTCTCCTTGAAGAGGATGGAATACATTAAATCAACTTCTCCCAAGTCATCTAAGACCTTAGGCAATAAGGGTGTTCCAAGAAACCCGG
>CAZMYK010000912.1:0-1926 GCA_964570435.1 uncultured Saprospiraceae bacterium
TGTCTAAGTCTAAAGTTGAGTCCCATTCTATCATTGAAAGTGTAGTTAGATCCAATGACATTGGATATCGTGTTTCTGTTTCTTCGGCCAAATATGATTTCATCGTCACCATTATGAGTTGTGAAACCAATGGCATTTTTATTTGCAGCGTAGGAAATATCTAAAAATGCATTGAATTTGTCATTAAATCTGTACCTCTCAGTGGTACCAACACTGTATGAGATCCAGCCCTCCCTGTTAAACTTAAATAGATTACCGTAAGTTTGGAATTTAAATTTCTTTCTGTCGTCGGATCCAAAATAGTATCCACCACCTCCCTGCGTAGGAAAGGTATAGAAGGCATCACCCTTCCTAGGTTCATAGTAGTCATTTGACTTTGGTCTAAGGTTGGACCAGAAATTAATGTAGCCCTGAGACTTGGTTTGCCCGTAGAAACCCATATTGAAATTCACGTTTGCAAATGCATCAGGTATTACATTTCTTGCATAGGAAACATTAGAAAAGATATTAAAATTATTGAAGGGACCGAAGCCTTTGAACATCCTATAAGTCCCATACAAGTTCATCGTCCGTTGGTTTGCAAAAATTGAGTAGCCAAGATCATTGGCGTCATATTGCTTGCTTATATCTTGGTAGTACAGACCACCTATTAGTGCGCCATCAATCTTATTCACACCCACGTTCAGACTATAACCTAAGCTATTGTCAGTGCCGCCATTGATGATTTGAGAAATGGCAGTTGTTCCGTCAATTTCGTAACTCTGTTTTTTGTTTTTTAAGGTAAATGTGCTAGCAGTAACATTAGCATTGTGAAAATCACTTCCCCAACGGTAAACGTTAGTATTTATAAGGGCAAAAGATGAATTATTCTTAAGGTCTTTATCAACTACGACAATGTTGTAGTTGGTTAATGGTAGGTCTACGTTTCTTAGTTCTTCACCATCAACCACCCTAGAGCTTGTTTTTTGCGCAGCAACAGCGTTGAAGATTCCTATTCCTAGGCCCTTTTGGGTTCGACCTGATACCTTAGTAGCATTATACAATTGTTGGTTATTGCCAACTCTTCGCGAATAGAAGATATTCCCCTTGTTGAATATTTCTAATCCTTCTGTGAAGAAGGGCCTTCTTTCGGAAAATCTCTGTTCGAAGGGAGATAGATTAAGTACAACATCATCTGATTGGACTTGTCCGAAGTCAGGAATCAAAGTCATGTCCAATGTGAAGGCGTCGCTGATTCCATACTTTACATCAAGACCTAGATTGTAGGATGAGCCTATAGAATTGACCGGAGACCTTTCTTTGTCATGAGAATGAATACCATAGACGGTAGCGTAAGGCGAAAAAGACAACCTAACTGGCGGCTTAATATCACTAATGCCCTCGAGTTTTCCCATTTGCGTTAACCAAGGATTACTTAATTCTGGATCGAAGTCCGTCCAGACGGATTGTTCCCCATTGATTGCCCTCCTTCGAAAGAAGTTAATGTTCCAATCTTGCACCTTTTGCTTCGGGAATCGTATCGCAGCATAGGGGATTTTGATCTCGGCAATCCACTGATTATCTTGAAGAGCTACTGCCCCAAACCAGACTGCATCCCAATTGTTGTCTTCATTTCGAGGCGTCACCTTTGCGTCGAATTGAACACCTGTCGAAGATAAGATAAACTCGAATGCACTATTGCTATTCCCATAGGTATCTATGATTACTCCAATAAAGTCAGTGTTGCCGATCTGGTCCCGTTCCATGAGTTGTGACATGATGCTATCTCTTCCACCTTCCTTCATAATTGCTGAAATGTAAAGGGCTTCGTCATCGTAGAGGACCTTGACTGAGGTAGGGTAGGCTGGTTTCAAACCTGGTGTAGGTCTTACTGTCATGAAGTCTAGGGCTTCGGAATCGTTTGCCTTCCACCCAGCTTCGTCAAGA
>CAZMYK010000913.1:0-1919 GCA_964570435.1 uncultured Saprospiraceae bacterium
TTACGATCGGACTTACAGTTGTGAATATTATTCAACCTGGAGAATATGTATCAGGCGAAACTGTAGCTGAATTGACTCAGTCATTCAAAGGCGAAGGGGAAAAAAGGGTCACCGCAGCCACAGGACAAAAATCCAAAGGACCACTTCAATTTGTCGTAGATATGGTGCCTCAAAATATATTCGGTGCAGCGTCAAGCAATGGCAATATGTTGCAAGTGATTTTCTTTGCTGTTTTCTTAGGCATCAGTATGCTCTTAGTTAAAGACGAGCAAAGTGAACCACTAAAAAAGTTTTTTGATAGTCTGAATGATGTCATTTTGAAAATGGTGGATCTGATTATGCTGATTGCCCCTTATGCGGTATTTGCGCTACTAGCTTCCTTGGTTGCAGAAACCACTAATCCCGATCTCTTCTTAGCTCTTGGATGGTATGCATTCAGCGTGGTGTTAGGCTTAGTCATCATGATCGGTCTGTACATTCTCGCAGTAGTTGTCTTTACAGGTAAAAAACCAGGCTTTTTCTTAAAAGGAATCAGTCCAGCTCAATTATTAGCATTTTCTACTTCTTCCAGTGCAGCTACCCTACCTGTGACAATGGAAAGAGTCGAAGAACATCTTGGTGTAGAAAAAGAAGTTTCAAGTTTTGTGCTTCCCGTAGGCGCTACTATAAATATGGATGGTACTAGTCTCTATCAAGCTGTAGCTGCCGTTTTCATATGTCAAGCTTTAGATTTCGACCTGTCATTTGGCGATCAGTTGACGATTGTCCTCACTGCACTTCTAGCATCTATAGGATCAGCCGCAGTACCTGGCGCAGGAATGATCATGCTTGTCATAGTATTAGAATCAATCGGACTACCTGCTGAATCTCTTGCTATCGGTCTAGCATTAATATTTGCTGTAGATAGACCATTAGACATGTGTAGGACTGTAGTGAATGTCACAGGAGATGCCACGGTAGCAATGGTTGTAGGTAATTCATTAGGTATGCTCGGAGAACCGCATGTCGAAAACTGGGATGACGTTAAGGAAAATTTCTGATTGAAATTTTCTAATTAAAAGTGAATAGTGAATAGTGAAAATGTGATAATTTTTTTGTTTCAATTATTTTTTCGGATCATTTAGGAATTTGCGGCTGAGTAACTTCGTCAATAAGCTAGGCCAGAATCTTTTCAAGAGAACTGCATTCACTTCAAATTTGCCAAAGTAGACTTCATTTTTCTGCTTAGCTATTGCTTTCGTGACTCTTTTTGCTAGATCATTTGGGTCTAGGCCCTCTGCATTTTCTTTATCTCGTTTGTTGTACTTGTCTCCTTTACCATCGAAGGCATTGATTGCGATAGGGGTATTGATGTATCCAGGACATACAACCATGATATGAAGCCCTCTATGTGAGACTTCCGATCTTAGACTATCGAAAAATCCGTGAAGGGCATGTTTGCTTGCAGCATAGCCTGATCGATATGGAGGACCTACTTTACCAGCAATGCTGCTTACTGTCACAATGCTACCTATCCCTCTCTCTAACATATCGGGTAAAACCAACTTGGTCAATTTCACTACAGCAAAATAATTTATTTCCATCAAAGACCGATACACTTTAAGGTCAGTAGTTTCTGCCGTTGACCTTTGGGATATGCCTGCATTATTTATTAAAATATCGATAGGACCTTCCTTTTTCAATTGTTCATATGCTGTATCGACTGCATTCTCATCTGTCACATCTAATGGTAAGATTACATTCTTTTCTTTATTGGATGTCAATTCATTGGTCTCCTCAAGTTTATCAATTGATCTCGCAGAAAGAATACAAATCCCTCCTTGTTTACAAATTTCAATCGCTAATGCTCTACCTATTCCAGAACTAGCTCCAGTAATCCAAACTCGTTTATTTTTAAAATATCTAGATATCATCAAAAT
>CAZMYK010000914.1:0-1913 GCA_964570435.1 uncultured Saprospiraceae bacterium
AAAGAAATACTCAAAGGCACACAAATTTCGTCCGTTGAAAAGCTGATTTCGCCATTAGGCCCATCTAAGGTAATCAGGTCTTCAACAATTAAAGTATCAGCACAGTTCTGCGACCTAATTGCTATTAATCGGACATCAAAGATTCCAGCAGATGAGTACAGATGTGAAGGACTAGTAGAATTGCTGGGAACCGTTTCATCTCCGAAATCCCATACATATTCCAAAGTATTGACAGAGGTATTTGCAAAGTTTGTAAGCAAGGGAGGACAAGCTGCATAGGTAGTATCTACCGAAAATCCTGCCACAGGGTTATAGACTTGAACAAGGGAGGTTAGTGCATCTTTGTTTACACACTTTTGATCATCTTCAATTGCGACGTTAATAGTATATTCTCCTTCTGCAAGGTAGGTGTGTGTCGGATTAATTTCATCGCTAGTCGTACCATCACCAAATTCCCATAGATAATTATAGCCAGCGGAATGTAAATTATTTCTAAATCTAAGCTCGCTTGTTGTACATGCAAGCGAGTCTACAACAAGCTCAAAGTTGGGTTCCCTAAAAAAGGCTCCAAGACCCAATTCAGTTGAATCCACACATCCCCAATCATTCTCTACTATCAACTTCAAGTCATACTTTCCTACATCTTCAGAAGTGAAGTCAGCCGAACTGAGGTAGCTTGTATCGAGTCCATCACCTAATATCCACTTGTGTTCAACTATACTACCAAAGGTAGTGGTTGAGAAATTATTAATCGACAAGGTGTCATCGAAGCAGACCGGTTCCGGGACCCCAAATTTTGCCCTAAGTCCATTAACAAATACCGTATCAAGAAAGGTGGTATCGCTGCACCCGTGAATGTCACTGACGATAAGTCCAATGCTATCATAGGTATTTCCAAAACGCAGTAAAAGGTCCGTATCAGGAGCATTAGGACTGTCGAAGCTAGCTCCTTCTGGAAGGTACTGCCATGCAACAGCGTCGATAGACTGGTCTTGCAACTCAAGAGTCAAAGGAGCACATCCACTTAGTGTATTCGTACTTAGAATAGCTTGGGGCTGCTTCAAATCGACACCCTGCCCAAGCTCATTACTACAACCCGATTTTGTATTGAATCCACTTAGAGAAATAAGATAGTCATCTACATCTGGGAAACTTAGCTGAAGAGTATCCTCGTTCACCACCTTAATGGTGTCATTGGAATCAAAATAGGACCACACAATCGAATCTGCTTGCGAGGACGTATTGATTGCAAGAACTGATAAGGGGTCATCGCAATTGTACTGCAATTCAAAGTTAATTCCTGGAGGTTTAACTTCGAGATAGTCTTCAAGCGTTTTCGTCACTTGGCATCCGCTCGATCCGATCGTGAGTTCAATGTCAAAAGTTCCAGCTACTGTAAAAGTAGCATTAAGATTAGTTGTTTCAAATGTCAATGAATCCGCGATATTCCATAACCAGTAATCCACCTCTCCAACAGACAAGTCCATGAAACTGACATTTTCCCCAGGACAAACTACCGAATCACTGACCGCAAAGTCGATAATAGGAGCAGGCCCTCCGCGTATAAAGTTCGGATCATTGATGGTATCTCTACAGCCCAAGGCATTCTCAAAGATCCCCTCGAAGGCAATACTTCCTTCATCGACAACTTCCACATTAAAAAAATTTGTAGAACTAGACGTAGCGGGGTCTCCTGAAAAATCTGCCGAAACTATACTGATAGGACTTGGAACATTGGATTCAAGTTCTAGTCCAGCAGTGAAAGGGACACAACCCTCATTGTTCCCAACTACCCACACATTCAAAGGGGCTATCTCCACACTGTCTAGGAGCTTTGCTGCTGAGCAGCCGCTCGAATTGCTAACAACGAGGGCAACGCGATATTTTCCGTATTCCGAAATAACAGCGCTTGT
>CAZMYK010000915.1:0-1912 GCA_964570435.1 uncultured Saprospiraceae bacterium
TGCATGGCCAGATCCTGATGATGACAGATCTGCACTTGGAGAGTATTGTGAGAATGGGGTGAAGGCAATAGCAGAAGAAGCAAGTAAGAATTCCTTATCTCCTAAGTTCTTTGAAGAAAACTCTGTTCCTGAGCTCAGGTCGATGTCAGCCTTCGAATTGGGAAAATTGGGCAGAATTGATCAACCCTACTATAAGGGTATTGGTGAAGATCATTTTAAACCGGTCAAGTGGGAGGAGGCGCTGCAAAAGGTGGCAAGTCAACTACTAAGTCTAGACCACCCTGATGAAGCCATATTCTACACATCTGGAAGAACTAGTAACGAAGCCGCCTTTCTCTACCAACTGCTTGTGCGCCAGCTAGGCACCAACAACCTTCCTGATTGCTCTAATATGTGTCATGAGTCAAGCGGAGTGGGCTTGAGTGCAACTGTTGGAATTGGTAAGGGGTCTGTAAAGTTGGAGGACCTGCATGAAGCAGAAGTCATCATGGTAGTAGGACAGAATCCAGGGACCAATCATCCCAGAATGCTTTCCGCTCTTGAAAAGTGTAAACAAAATGGAGGTAAAATAATTTCAGTTAATCCCTTGAAGGAGACTGGATTATTAAATTTCAAGCACCCACAAAAAGTCGGCAAAGTGTTATTGGGTGGAACGAAAATTACCGACTTGTACTTACAGGTAAACATTAACAGTGACATCTACTTTCTTAAAGCCTTGATGAAAATTTTGCTTGCAAAGGATCAAGAAAAAAGTGGGGTCATAGACTGGGACTTCATAGAAAGCAAGACCGAAGGATTTGAAGAATTGCGGGCGGACGTAGAAAAGACGGACCTAGAACAATCGTGCGAGATGACGGGCCTTTCAAGGTCTGAAATCGATCAGGCTGCTGAATTATTGGCCAATCATAAGAAGATCATTATTTGCTGGGCCATGGGCCTCACCCAACATCTTAATGGAGCATACAACATACAAGAGATTGTGAACCTTCTTCTGTTGAAGGGGGCCATAGGAAAGCGTGGAGCAGGGACTTGTCCTGTGCGAGGTCATTCGAATGTACAAGGAGATAGAACAATGGGGATCTGGCACAAACCCAAATCAAGCTTCTTAGCAAGTTTAGAGAAAAAATATAAGATCAAGGCCCCTGTTAAGCACGGTGTCGGAGTAGTCGACGCAATCAAGGCCTTGCATGTAAAGAAATCAAAATTCCTATTTTGTATGGGAGGCAACCTACTTACAGCCTCACCTGACACGGATTTCACAGCTAAAGCATTCCTCCAGACGCCAATGATTGTAAGCGTGTCCACCAAGCTCAATAAGACCCACTTAGCAACTAATCAGGAAGCGATCATCCTGCCATGCAGGGGTAGGACTGAGCAAGACGATGGGCAGTTTGTTACGGTTGAAAACTCAATGGGCGTTGTACATAGGAGTCAGGGAGTCCTACCTCCATTCAACAAAGTTGTAAAATCCGAGGTGCACATCATTGCAGAATTGGGTGCTCTTCTCTTTCCAGATGGGCCAATAGACTGGACTACTTATCTCCAAAACTATGACTTAATTAGAAATGAAATATCAGAAGTAATTCCGGGTTTTGAAGATTACAATAAGCGGGTCAGAAAGGATGAAGGATTCTACCTTCCCAATGGTGCGAGAAAACAGGTATTTCATACCGATACAGGGAAGGCCAAATTTACCGTCAACCCCCTACCCGACTGCTCAACAGCTAAGGACGAATACGCAATGATGACCATTCGAAGTCATGATCAATTCAATACCACCATCTACGGAGAAGATGATCGCTATCGCGGAATTAAAGGCATGCGAAGGATCGTTCTTATGAACCCACTCGACATGCTTAAAGAGGGCGTCGCTAAATTGCAAAAAGTGGACCTCTTCAGCTACTACCAAAAT
>CAZMYK010000916.1:0-1908 GCA_964570435.1 uncultured Saprospiraceae bacterium
ATTGGAGTGGCTAATCCTAATAGCATTAAGTACCTATTCTCAAATTTGATACCTCCCTATCCAGATGTAGAATTTGGTGCCCACCTCCATACGCAGGCCCACAATTGGAAGGAAAAGATTGACGCTGCCTTTCATGCTGGTTGTAGAAGATTCGATTCGGCCATCAAGGGTTTTGGAGGCTGCCCCATGGCAAAGGACGATCTTACGGGCAATATGCCCACAGAAAAAGTAATTTCCTTCTTTGATGAAGAAAAAATTGACCTAAATTTAGACCGAAAAGCCTTTGTTAAGGCCCTAGAAATGTCGTCGTCGGTATTTCCTTTGTAAAAAAAAGTGAAAAATCGGGACTTTTAATAATTTACTTCGTCATACAAATAATAGTTGAATTGATATTTAAATCAAAAGAAGAGTACCGAAGGGTTTTCGAGGAGTTTTATAACCCACTATGTAATTTTGCTCACAAGTATGTGGAGAATTCAGATGCAGCAGAAGACGTTGTGCAAGAAGTGTTTGTGCAGATGTGGCAGAAAAGGGATCAGATAGTTCTGACAACAAGCATGAAGAGTTACCTCTTTCAATCAACTAGGAACAAGGCCATAGAAATATTGCGAAGAAGGAAGTTGCAAAAGGCCTACGTAGAAGAGGAAAGCCACAAGGCAGATAGCTTCTACGAAATAGATAATGAGGCAGATAATTATATGATTAAAGAACAATTAAATAAGTCTATCCGACAATTACCACCCAAATGCCAAAAAATATTTGTGTTAAGTAAGATGAATGGCTTAACTTACGGGGAGATTGCCGAAGAGCTTAACCTCTCAGTGAAAACAGTGGAAAATCAGATCGGCAGAGGTCTGAAACTTTTGAGAGGCATGCTTACTAAAATGAGATCGGACAATGAGAATAAATAACCTAATTGCACGCTTCTTGGTCAACAAGACGACTAAGGAGGAGTGGGACACCCTAGAGTCCTGGAAACAGGAATCCGAAGAGAATCTTAGCGAGCTCTTGGAAATGCAAGCGATATGGAATGATTCCATTGACCTGAAAGAGTACAAAGAGTACGACAAGAAGTCTGCTTGGGACCTTATCAATGATCAAATTGAAGAGGAGCCTGTGGTAAAGAAGAAAACGCTATCCCTTAAGTGGATAGGAGGAATCGCAGCATCAATCGCTATTCTACTTTCGGCAGCATTATACCTTAGTTCAGGAGATTTGGAAGGATACAACCATGTCGCCTCTAATGGTGTAGTAGAAACACTGACCCTACCAGATGGCTCGGATATCAGTATTAACAGAAATTCTGAAATTGACTATGCCACAAATTTTACAGAAAATAGAAATGTAATTCTTGACGGAGAAGCCTACTTCGATGTCGAAAGAAATGAAGAAAGGCCTTTCACCATTGTAACAGATGAGGCCAATGTTCGCGTTTTGGGTACTAGTTTCAACATTCATGAGAAAGAAAACTCAGTAGAAGTTTTTGTTACCTCCGGTAGCGTTGAAGTTAGTGTTGGTGATGAAAAAGTAGTACTCACTAAGAATGAAATGGTGAGCTGCCAAGATGGTAAGATTACCAAGTTAAAGGTTCCAGGGGCTAATTATCTGAGCTGGAAGTCCAGTAAGCTAATTTTTGAAGAGGCAGCTCTTCACAAGGTGGTTGAAGACTTGAGAAGACATTATAAAGTACAACTGGTATTTTCTATTGATTCCAAGGCGATGAATCACCCCATTACAGATACCTTCGCAGATGAAGATTTCGAAAGTGTTTTGGAAACCCTTGTTTTGATCACAGGTATTAAGTATATTAAGGAAGGAAATACATACGTCATCCAGTAAGAACAAAATTCTTAATGAAGCATATCCTTCGACACCTCTGTGCAATTCTCTGCGCAGTGTTGCTAACAT
>CAZMYK010000917.1:0-1907 GCA_964570435.1 uncultured Saprospiraceae bacterium
CGATCGATCGCACTTACAAAGATCTGGGGAGAAGACAACTACTTCACAGCGAGGTCTATGGATGTGTTCGTCACAAAGCTCAGGAAGTATCTAAGTAAGGATGAGGATCTAGAAATCGTTAATATTCATGGAAATGGATTTAGACTTTTAGAAAAACAAGCTCAATAGTCCTTTGATTTTTTCTTGGCTACCACCCTACTTGCAAGCAAGTGGGGCTTGAAATGGCATATTCGGAAAAGGATCCTGGTCCTTAAGTTTGTTCTGGCGCCCCCTTGCTCCACTACTGGGCTTTGAGCGCTGTAATGGAAAATTTCACAAGATCTGATTCATTGAAAGTTATCTCTTTTAAGACGTAGCGCATATCTCTAGCTAAGTCGGAATCACCCTGTACATTCATCTCAGGCACTTGTCAATAATTGGGCTATTGTAGTGCTTCCATAATTTGATACTATTCTCAATTATTCTCCTATTTTCAAGGCCGATTTTAGCTATCGTGACTTGGCTTCTCAGTAACTTGCTCAGACCTACCTAGGTGCTAGACAGCCAATATCGGATCTAATAATTAAGGAGCATGGCTTGAAGCTGATTGTGAATTATAAGAACTATGCCTTATTCACCTTAATCACCTTCACACTATGCCTTTCATCTCCTTTGAAGAAGTTTACGATATACATTCCATCCAAATAGGTGCTTAGGTCGATACTCAAGTCACATTGTTTTAGGATCTTTTCCGAGTGTATTAGCTTGCCAGTGCTTGTGGTAAATGTTATCTTTTCCACCCCTTCTGGAACCTTCACTTGAACCACATCCAAGGTAGGATTCGGAAAGACTTCCACCTTGGCAAAGACCGAGTTATCATCATCCTGCCTTTTACAATTTCCAGGATCTGTATAATTGCTGATCAATCTCACCAGTAGGTCATTCAACTTTTCCACTTCAAAGTCTTTAACGATCGGATCTAGGTGTCCATTTCCAATACCGGAATGGTCTGTTAAGAAGACGTAGGTTCCATTGGTCATAATCGACATAAATTTCATTAGGTATTCTGTCTGCCTATTGATTCCAGAAGCTGTAATCGGAATAATTTTGATACCCATTGTTGAGGCAAATTCAATCTGAGATTTCAATTCATCCAAGACATCTTGATCATGGTGTGGTGGGGCATCTAATACCAGAAAAATAATCCGTGCAATAGCTTCATCACTCCACTCTTGCATTAGTGCCTCCTCTAGTCCTGAATTGACTGCCTCAGGATAATCTCCTCCTCCTCCAGCAGACTGCCTACTGATGAAGTCAATGACCCGCTTTGGCTTAGGACTAAGTGGAGACTGCCTAGTAAGATAGTCATCCGATTCGTCGCGATAGAAGACCGAACCCCACTTGAAATTGATCGAACTTCTAGAGCTTTCTACCTGGTCTATCACATCTTTCAGCTCTGACTTTAAGAACTCGATTTCATCTCCCATGGACCCAGTGGCGTCTACCACGAACATGATTTCAGCCTTTGTGGGAGCATTGCATTCTTCTTTAAAAGCAATTCTATTGACGCCATCCTTGATCCTCTTTACTCTTTTAATCTCTCTGCGATTATTTTTGCTGATCACCTCCAAGGTCATGTCCTCTAGGTCCGGACCAGCCCACAATTCTGACTTCCCTGCATTATCAGTCTTGGTGGTCCAGATAAGTCGACCCTTGCTGGTGAGTTTCACAACACAATCCGGAATTGGCAATTCGAATTGATTCACAACGAAGACAGAAATTCGATCCTGGGCATTAATATTCCAATAATCCTCCATTTCTTTATAATCAGTCGCTCTGACAAGGGTATTCCACGCCTCCCAGTTATTGAGGTCATTCCATTCTCCTGCTGTAAGTTGGCCAGCTCCGACCTCACTCTTTGGCCCAGA
>CAZMYK010000918.1:0-1902 GCA_964570435.1 uncultured Saprospiraceae bacterium
GTGTAAGCCCTACTACTTGGGTGGACAATATGATCGTTGCTTTACCATCTTTGACACTTGCGACTGCTCCGTTTGGTTCAATTTGAGCATGGGCTCCGATTGGGCTTGTAAACTGCAAGGACACTACATCCTCAGCTGCAGCATCTACTGCCTTACCGACTTTTTGGGTCACCCTCTTGTCTCCTTTTCCAACTTTCAGAATGTCTTTAATTTCTGCCTTAGTCCACTTCTTATCAATATCCCATTCAACAGTTACTTTATTTTTTGCTGCTAGCGCTTGCGGAAAGGACTTGGCCACAATGCCAATCCAATCGTCAATTCTTACCACTTTTACAACGCCTGGCATATCTTCTGCAAGGGCGGCATCAAATTTTTTCAAGCGGGCACCTATGTGTTCTTTCCGAATAATGCAGGCATGTAGCATGTCTGGCATTTCTGCATCCATTCCAAAAATCGGATCGCCCAAGACCTTCGCTTCGAGATCCAGTCTCTTGACTGGTTTCCCTACGAATTTATAGGAACTAACCGGACGCAAGTCTGGAGTTTTGGGCAATTTCCACTCTGTAATATCTGCCAATGCCTCTGCATAAGACATATTCTTTCCACCACTTGAAATAACACCATCCATTGTGCTTAAACTATCTGGACTGAGACCCATTTTCTTTGCTGCTTCAATCTTCACCATTTCCCTCATCGTCGCAGCCATTTCACGCACGGGCTGCCATAGGGAAGCAATCGAAAGACTTCCACCAGTGCTCAAACGATCTACAATACCAGTATCAGTTGCAGCTGCTATCACTTGAATCTGCTCCATCGACACGTCGAGTTCGTCAGCTGCGATTTGAGCTAGACCAGTAAACGAACCTTGTCCCATTTCTACCTTTGGCGAATGGAGAATCACCTGATTACCAGTGGTGATTTCAAACCATAGATTAGCCTCCGTTCCCGTTCCAGAATAGGGAGGTACTAAGGTTTCAGATAACTCATATATCTTTCTTCGTAAGGGGTTCCTAAATACATATGTTCCTAAAGCAACTACTCCAAGTGTACCTAGTCCACCTCGAAGCAAAAATTTCCTCCTTGATACTTTCTTAACCTTTGTTTTTGCCATGATATTACTAGATTACCTGATTAGAAGATTGCTTGATTTCTGCTGCTCTATGTATCGCCTTGCGCATTCTATAGTAGGTTGCGCACCGGCAGATGTTAACAATATTATTGTCAATGTCTTCGTCTGTCGGGGTGGGAATTTTTTCAATTAGGGCCGCAGTAGCCATCATAAATCCTGGCTGGCAATAGCCACACTGTGGAACAACCTCCTCCATCCAAGCCTGTTGGACTGGATGTAACTTATCTTTACTGCCAAGCCCCTCAATCGTGGTGATCGTTTTGCCCTCAGCAAACTTAACCGGATAGGAGCAAGAACGAATTGCTTCACCATTAATATGTATCGTACATGCTCCACAAGCGGCCTTCCCACATCCGAACTTGGTGCCTTTCAAATCCAAGATATCTCTTAATACCCAAAGAATTGGAGTATTACCATCAAGATCTACCTTTTGTGTCTTTCCATTTAAGATGAATGTAATATTCATTTGCGATTTCTATTTTATTTTTAAATACAATGAAGACCTCGTTTTCATTACTGCCACTTCTAATCAAGATTAAACTACTAACTAGGGATCTTAGCTCCTGCTGCTGCCCAGGCTTTCACCGCTTCTATATATTCGTCCTTCGGAACAGGGGGTTTTTCTCTTGGATTTCCACTAGCATCAACACCAGGCTCCCAGGCCCATAATACCAGTTCATGTTCTGTCAAATGTTCTACTGTTTCCTTTAAGCTTCTGCCTCCGTTATTCTCTGGATTAAGCATCGATCTAGCAATTTCAACTCTTGAAAGTC
>CAZMYK010000919.1:0-1893 GCA_964570435.1 uncultured Saprospiraceae bacterium
CAGATTATCCCCACGATGGTGAAAGCCAAAAAAGGGCATATCATCAACATAGGTTCTATTGCCGGAATAGATGTGTACCCAAAAGGAAACGTCTATAACGCTTCCAAACATGCAGTAGACGCAATAACAAAAGGGATGAGACAAGACCTTAACCCTTACGGTATCAAGGTAAGCGAAGTAAAACCGGGATTGGCCGATACCGAATTTTCTGAAGTAAGGTTCAAAGGAGATAAAGATCGAGCAGATCAAGTTTACATTGGCTTTGACCCACTGCAAGCAAAAGACATTGCAGAGTCTATTGCCTTCATCCTATCAAGACCCGCTCATGTCAATATTGCTGATTTGCTCATCCTCCCGACAGCACAGGCCACCTCTACAATAATGAACAAGAATAAATAATAGTCGCGTATAAATATCCACTATTAACTTAGGTTTGTCACTCAACAACACCCCCAAATTTTCATTGTTGATATGAAGAACATACTCATTCTGGGAGCAGGACGCTCATCCACTTCCATGATTAATTATTTGCTCAACCAAAGCAAACTCCATAATTGGAAAATAACTATTGGTGAAAAAGATCCTTCAATTGCCAAATCAAAATTTCCTGAAGCTGATGTTATAGCTTTTGATGTCTTCGATGAGAACCAACTTAGTGCGGAAATCGAAAAAACTGAACTTGTAATAAGTATGCTGCCCGCTAGCATGCATATACTCGTAGCGACTCAATGTGCGGACTTAGGACGTGATATGCTCACGGCTTCTTACGTGACAGAAGACATTAGGACTCTTTCGGGGAAATTTGAAGCCAAAGGGAATCAGTGTATCATGGAACTTGGACTAGATCCGGGTATAGATCATATGTCTGCTATGAAAGTCCTAGATAGAATTAAGGAAGCCGGCCATGAGCTAACTGCTTTTGAAACCTTCACTGGAGGACTTCTATCAGATGACCAACTCAAGGATAACCCTTGGCAGTACAAGTTCACGTGGAATCCTCGAAATGTGGTTCTGGCAGGTACTGGAAATGTAAAATTTCTACAAGAGTCTAAGTACAAATACATCCCCTATCATCGCCTATTTAATAGAACAGAAGTTATTCACATTCCAGGCTATGGATATTTTGAGGGTTATGCTAATCGCGACTCACTCAAGTATCTCGATCAATACAATCTTCGAGGGATCAAGACGCTTTATCGTGGCACATTGCGAAGAACAGGCTTTTGCAAAGATTGGAACGTATTTGTGCAGCTGGGTGCTACAGATGATAGTTACGAGATGGAAAAGGTAGAAAACATGACCCACCGTCAATTCATCAATTCTTTCCTTAGATATAATCCTCATGATTCGGTAGAACTAAAACTAGCTCATTACATGAACATAGGGGTAGATTCTGAGGAAATGTATAAGCTCAATTGGCTCAATTTATTTTCGGATCAAAAAGTGGGACTAGACAAGGGTACTCCCGCACAGATTCTAGAACATATCTTAAAAAAGAAGTGGACATTGAGCGACGATGACCAAGACATGATCGTGATGTGGCATAAGTTCAATTACTTGGACAATAACAAACCAAAAGAGATACAAGCTCACATGATCACAGTTGGTGATGACTCTGTGAATACAGCTATGTCCAAAACCGTCGGTTTACCTCTGGCTATAGCTGCCAAGCTAATCCTACTAGGGGTAATCAAGACTCAAGGAGTCAATATCCCAACTAAGAAAGAAATTTATACCCCGATACTCGAGGAACTAGAAACCCTTGGATTTGAATTTTCAGAGCGAGAGACGGTTTCTTAAATTAACTCTGTTTGCGTTATGCTTTATGAGCCGATCGAGCACTAAAGATAGAGATAATACGGTTTTAGCAACTCATAAGCCTTTGCAGAATAA
>CAZMYK010000920.1:0-1888 GCA_964570435.1 uncultured Saprospiraceae bacterium
CTGCTAAGATCCTTGAAAGCATGCTATCCTTTTTGCAGCAAGCTAAAAACTGGGGTAACTGGGATATGATGGGAAAAGGTAGGATGGCAAGTTACAATAAGCACGATGCTGTGGATCGAGCGAGAGAAACAGCCTTTCAGGCAAAACATGTGCTAGGGAAGTTTCAGCAAGATCTATATAACCTTGGCGCTGGTTCCTTCACCTTCGACATTAGGATTGATTCACTTGGCTCATTTACAGATATATTCTTTGACAATCTGATTTCTGACTGGATCATCCAGCAGAAAATAAAGAATGCGCTTTCTAATGTATATTCGGTAAAAGATAAGGTTAATCGAATTATCCAATCACTTAACAAGGATCTTGTAAAAGTCGATCAAAATCTGAACCACCTAAATGAAGCCAAGGAAGCGATCATTATTTCTTCTTGACTTCTTGGACTTGAAATGGACTTCCGGGCCATCTTTCATTTGGCTTTGTTTCGTACACTACACCAGTGACTAAGTAGTTTTGTTCCGCAGTAAAATGGTTATCTTTTAGGTTACAAACCGAAAACCTCCTCTTACTTTCACTTTCTTCTAGCAATATCACCTCATCGGCTGTGATACATCTCACTTCGGTGTCTTGAATATTTTCAACTACACTCCGATCTGGAAAACAAGTCGCTTTTTCAATGCTTTGAGTCTTACAATCTGAAAGGAAAAGACTGACGAAGGACAGCAAGGACATGTAAACAATTCTCATAGTTCTATGATTACACCGATCGTAGGTAGAACTCTTCCTGAATCGCTCGATACCAATGTGGTCTTATACTTAGAAGGATCGTTCGGATCGAGCAAAAAGGCTCCGTTCTCATCTAACTCAGGTACCAGGTAGGGAATAAATTCTATCGCTGAGCTGTATATATTTTGGATGTCGAGATAGAAATTAGCAGTGTACCGTTTTTTATAAATATTCTTATCAATTCTAAAGTCAAGTTGATGAAAGGGTTTAAGTTTTTCTGTATTGAGCCTGTCGAAGTCAAATCGACCACGACGGTTAAGTTGCCAGTAATCAACTCGTGAAGATGTCTCAAGGTCAAATGGACTATAGGGCGCACTGCTTGCGTACGTGAATTTAGCGCCGATTTGCCAATTTTTGCCGAAGGTTTTAGCATATGACATGGTCAGAAAATGCCTTGTGTCCCAGGACGAACTTACCAAGACACCATCCTTGTCCGTGAACTCGCTCTGCGAATAATTATATGCAAGTGACCACAGATTGCCTTGGCTAAATTTCTTTTGAAGGAAGAGCTCCAAGCCATACGCCTGTCCACTCGCTGTAGATTCGGCGGGCTGGTTTCCTACGGCCACATAGTCCGCATTGGCATTAGCGAAGGAAATCGAATCACGGAGTAGGAAGGGGTAGTCAGAATAGTGCTTATAGAAAGTCTCTGCCGAAAATGATAGATCTTGAGTCACTTGATAGGAATAACCCAGGGCCACTTGATTAGACCTGATATAGTCTATCCTATTTCTGTTCACAAGTTCGCTGTCATCTAAAAATGCAAGAATTACCGAAGGCGGAAGCTGATAGTAGGAGCCTGAGGACAGGCTAATACTGGCTTTTTGATTGATAGCATAGGATGCTGATAAGCGAGGTGACAATTGTGAGAATGGATTCTTGGTTAGGTTGCCATAGCTAGAAGCATCCAGTCTCAAACCTCCAGAAAGACTTAATCTCTCATTGAATAGTCTCCTACTGTAGGAGATGAATCCTCCATATTGGAAGGTGTTAAGGCCGCTCACGAAGTCCAGGACAAGGGGCTGTATAGAAGGTCCAGATTCGATGGAGTAGTTATCCAATCCATAGTTGTTTCTTTCTCCTGAAAGTCCAAACTCAAGTGACC
>CAZMYK010000921.1:0-1888 GCA_964570435.1 uncultured Saprospiraceae bacterium
CTTGGAATGATTAACGCAACCAGTGATTTTGAACGACATCCGTATGTGATCAATGGCTGCAGTGAGCTCTTTAGAGAAATCTGGGGACAGGAGAAGGGAGTTGGTGTTAGATCTGCGATCGGAATGGGTAGTCTACCCGATAATATTCCCGTAGAAATAGAAGCTCAATTTCTCATCAAATAGCCTATATAAAAAGCTTAGAGGTTGCTTGATTTAGATCTCTTGAAAAAATAAAAAGCAAGGCCAAGGTTGATCATCCATGGCAACCATGCAGACACTTGATAGATGGGCATGAAAGAAATGGGAGTCAGCAAGGGAAGTAGAAGTAGGGTACGTTGGGTGATGGAGGCAAAGGTCAAGGAGTAGTTTAAGTACATCCATTTCTTGTGACCTGCAAATTCGCCAATCTTAGCATAATATATAGCCGCGACTATTGTAGTTAACCACAATATAGACAATAAGGTAAAGCCAATCCGAGTGGGCCAGCCACCCATTGCATATTGGGCAACCACAAATCCTGCGATTGCACTCGTAAAAACACTGAGAGCATAAACGTAACCTATCTTTTTGTGTATCGACTTATACCTCAACCTTATCTTTGCCACAAATTGAAAGGGGCCGACCAAGATCGCCAGCAAGCCGAGCAGAATATGGGTTCGAAGAATGTAAATGTAGTGGATACTATCAGCTATTTCTTTTTGCTTAAGGATTCCTGTGCTTGTCGAAAAAAAATAATGAAGGGACATAACAATCATTGAAACGGCGCCAGCAAGGAGGAAGACGGTTGATATTATTTTTCTCATTGTCCAAATGTAGACCACTTTCCAAGTTAAAAAAGTCGAATGTGATGAATGTCAAGGCTATGTTGTGAATGTCAAGGCAAGGGTTCAAAGCGCCATCTGCTAAGCCAATTGGTGAACTGTCAGGAATCATTTCTTTTGAAAGTAGTCTCGCACTAGGGGTATGTATTTCCTAGAGACTGGAATTTCGGTGCCTAAATCCATAATTTCAAGTCTTAAGCCTTGTGCGTTGCCGGAGATATTGGTGACCTTTTCTAAGTTGACCATATAGGATCGATGACATCTTTTAAGACTTTGAGATCGATCTAGCTGCCTTTCAAAAGAGGCAAGTGTAATTCGATAAGTTTTGGTAGTGATAAGATCCTCCTTCATAATGAACATATCAATATAATTTCCCACGGCCTTAGCATAATGAAAATCGCTCTCTTGAAAGGTGAACTTTTCATCTTTTAGATCTGAAGATATAGTGTGTGATAAGTCTCTTGGGCCGAAGCTATTTTCCTTTCTACTTTTCAGGATTTCTCGAGCATCTTTGCTATTCAATTTTTCTCTTCGTTGGTGGTCTAGGAGTGTTATGAAGGAAATAGGTATACCACCTAAGACAAAAGTTCTTGAGATGATCCACCAGTAATTCGACCAAGAAAAATTAAGAGAATTAACATGATTAGTATAGAGACCATTACAGGTAGCAATTGTAAAAAGAATGAGCCCTAGAAAAAGAATCTGATGCTTGACCCTCCAATGGACATCCATGAAGATCTTCGGCAATAACTTCGGCAGAAGGTATTGAAAAAACGTCAACACAAGAGTTGTAATCAAACCAAAAAAGAGGAGCTGGTACTTTTTGTTCTTACTAGAGCTAATATCAATATCAAAGGGTTCAAAGAAGATCAGGAAAAGTGCGATGAAAGCCCCGAACAAGACGGAGACAATAATACTTCTTGTATTAGCCCTAGGTGCCGGATATTTTCGCTCAAGTATTTGTAACATTGGATTGTCTAGAAGCTGAAATGTAGTGAAGCTCTCTCCTAAAATAGCATCTTAAGATTTGATTCTTTATCAAGCCCAAAAATAGTATTTCTATGGAC
>CAZMYK010000922.1:0-1884 GCA_964570435.1 uncultured Saprospiraceae bacterium
AATTGGATACGACTGATCGAATTGATATGTTGAACCTTTTTATTTTCTGTGCTTTCCAGATAATATAGTATTGCCCCGGCTGCCACCTGCCCTTCCTTGACCTCCTCAATCCCAAATCCCTTAAGACTTTGCACCTTGAAGTGATCAAGAAGCCGTTCACTTGCAAAGTCACTAGTGAAAATCCACTCATCAAGATGGTACTTGTAGTAGTCATCACCAGTAAAGGCATTGATCTTCTCCTTAAGTGACTTTGAAAAGATAATTTCTGATGGCTGGAAGCTTTGAATTAGCTTTTCGATCCTGAGCTGATTGCCTTGACTAATAATAAACTCTCCTGTGGATAGATCTAGGAACGCAATTCCAAATTTGTCATTAACATTGTGAATAGAACACAAGAAATTATTACTCTTATGATCCAATAGTTTTTCATCGATTGTTAAACCAGGAGTTATAACCTCAGTCACTCCACGCTTCACAATTTTCTTTTCCTTGCTAGGTTTCTCAAGTTGCTCACAAATTGCGACACGAAACCCACCCTTAACCAATCTTGGAAGATAGAGGTCTAGAGAGTGATAGGGAAAACCTGCTAGCGGAATATCAGAACCTCCATTATTTCTTTTCGTCAGTATAATACCTAGGACGTTAGCTGCTTTGACGGCATCTTCACCAAATGTTTCATAGAAATCTCCGACCCTAAAGAGTAAGATTGCATCTGGATACTTTGCTTTCATAGCAAAGTACTGTTGCATTAGTGGAGTCTGCTTTGCTTTCTTCTTTACTTTTGCTGTTTTGGCCATATTCGAAGAAGTAAAATTAAATATATATTAAATATTTTCATGTGAATGAATGTTTTTATGTCTATTTATTATCGACATCTAGAATAAAAACTATTTTTGCACCAAAATTCGAATTAATGAACTCATATTTTGATAGTATAAGCAAGGATGAATATGCATTGCTACAAGAGGCTATTTTTGATGTTACTATTCTGATAGCAGGTGCGGATGGACAGATTGATCAGGAAGAGAAAGATTGGGCAGACAAGATTGCTAATATCCGATCCTACTCGGGGCCTGAAATTTTGAGAGAATTTTATGGGCAAATAGACGGCTACTTCGAAACCCACCTTCAAGAAAGGATAGAAGAAGCACCAAAGGACGTCGAAGAAAGAAATGTTGAGTTAGCCACTTCCTTGAGAAATCTTAACCCGATTTTGGCTAAACTTCCACAAGAAGTCGGAGCTACTTACTATGAAAGTATTACCTCACTAGCTACACACATTGCAAAAGCTTCAGGTGGATTTATGAGAATATGGGCAATAAGTAGTGAAGAAGCGGCATGGGTGGAGTTACCGATGATAACGCCTATCGAATTTCCAGAAACTAAGGAATAATGTTTAGCTTTGATTCATGCGAATCACGGTTTTACTTCTATTCTTGGTTCATCTAGCTGCTGCCCAGACTACTACAATTACTGGTCTAATTCTATCAGAAGATGAGGGCATCCCACTAATCGGAGCAACTATATCTAGTTCAGTTGATACTGTAGTTTCTGGATTGGATGGGCAATTTTTGATATCAGTGTCTAAGGATTCACCTGAGGTGCTTTGCAGTTATATAGGATATAGCACGACGCTTTTTGATCTGTCTAATGAATTACGTGCGGAAAACCAATCTCCTGTGGAAATTAGACTGGTTTCTGCAAATACAATCCTAGAAACCGCAGTTATTTCAGCTTCGATGATCGAACAGAATATCTCTGAGAGCACGGTGTCTCTGGAAGTGCTCAAGCCTGAAATAATTGAAAATACGAATAGTCAAAGTCTGGATGAAACCCTGAACCTTCTTCCTGGAGTAGAGATTATAGATGGGCAAGCCTCCATAC
>CAZMYK010000923.1:0-1884 GCA_964570435.1 uncultured Saprospiraceae bacterium
GATACTTTTGGAGAATTTGCTAAAGTGGGAAAGAAAATTGGTGGTGATATTGTTCAAAATAAAAAAACGTATCTTTACCTCAAAGCCATTGAATTAGCTGGAGACAGCGATAAAGAGAAGCTGCTTAAACACTTCTCGAATCTGACACCACTAGAAGAAAACAAGAAAATTCAAGAAGTCACTAAGATGTTTAAAAGTCTTGTGGTTGATGAATATGCTAGACAGGTCAGGGATGCTTATCTGGACTTGTCTAAGGCACATTTGGATGCTGTGGCGATACCAATTGAAAACAAACAAAAATTATTAGAATTAGGAAAGCAATTGGTAAATAGAGATTTTTAAATGGGTAAAACGGGTGCACTTATAGCTTTAGCCTTTCCAGAGGAATTTGTTTCCATGATACCAGCATGGTACAAGAAGCCCTTAGAGTGGATTGGAATGATAAAGGATGACATGGTTTGTGCTGGACATGCAGCACTAGCAATTGTCGATGGAAATAGTGGCATTATTGAATATGCAGATTTTGGTAGGTACATTACACCATTTGGTAAGGGACGGACACGGACAAAGTGGACTGATCCAGAGTGTGTTATCGATATTAAAGCAAGGTTTGACGGTAATGGTAAAATCATCAACGAAGAGGAGATTTTAATCTACTTCGAGGCACATCCTGAAAAGACACATGGGGCTGGCAGAATGTATGGATCTTTCTGCTACAACATCGACTACAACAAGGCTAAGCAATTTATCAAAGACATTAATTTGAGAGGCTCTGTTATTTACGATCCATTCAAGAGGGACGCATCTAATTGCGCAAGATTCGTATATGATACCTTCAAAGCCGGCATCAAATCAAGAACCCAAAGAACTAAGCTGAAGATTTGGAATCAAGTGACCCCTTCTCCTCTAGGAATTGTTTTCAATGGTACTGACCAAGAATTGGTTTACAGTGTTTTAGATGGCAAGTCGGATATCTATGATGGTTCGAAGTTTTCTTCTGTAATCAAGCACTTGTTTTTGAAGCCGAGTGAGGGATCAGATAGTGAGGATCTAAAAGTTGATCTTAATGAAACCCATCAGTGGTTAGATGGGGTAGGAGCGAGTGGCTGGTTCAAGCTATCAAAACCTAACGGAAAATATATTCTCGAGCGAAGATATCCGGATGGCAAAATAATTTTCGAAGAGGAGTTTTATTCGGAAGAAGGGGAATTTGATATCTCCAAGCCCTACGAATTAGTACATGATTGCAACGCCCTATGGTGCACCGTTAGGCAAAATGGGAGGACCCATCGCCTATACAGCTACGAATACAAGCAGCTCGCTTAGAAGATAATTTTCCCGTTCCACCACTGCTTTTCAATGGTCGCTCCCTGCCTTTTGTAAAAGCGCGTAGCATCTGTGTTCCAATCAAGCACCTGCCATTTCACCATTTTTGCTCCTTGAAGCTTGGATTCTTCAATCCACTTATCCCAGAGTTCCTTTCCGAGTCCCTGGTTTCTGAATTCAGGAAGAACAACGAAATCCTCTAAGTACATCATTTTTCCCTTCCATGTAGAAAAGGTCATGTAGAATAAGGCCATACCGACCACCCTGCCTTGATCCTCTGCAACAAGGGCTTGGAAATTACCTTCAGAGAAGCACTTGGCATAGTAGTCTGCATCTACCTTGACTGCATCCCCCTCTTTTTCAAAGGAGGCTAGAACTTTAACCAGATTGTGGATTGCTGGTATGTCCTCGATTACTGCTTTGCGATACAACATGGACTTGATATTTTAAAATTTGTGGCAATGTAATAATATTCGCTTTTCAGAGATTGGACTTGGCAGTTTTTCTGCAATCAATTTTTCGTAGACGGCAAATTTCCAATTATTATATGCAAGAATA
>CAZMYK010000924.1:0-1884 GCA_964570435.1 uncultured Saprospiraceae bacterium
TGTTGGTCATCCCAGTTCTGGGCTACGAATATGGCTTCGATCTAAATGGCCGGCCTATGAGTGTGGCCTTTGAAGGCATATTTCTACCTGAAACGTGGCCTGCATCACAAAAAAACTTCTTAAAGTTGGGAATGTCGCTTCGAACCAGCGATCGATTAATCATCGATGTTACCTATCTTGACTTAGATGAATCCACTTCAAATGGCTTTAGTTTTGGAGGCTTCACCTTGTCAACACTTAGTCGTTTTTGACGGGTCCAAGAAAGCGTTCCCCGACTTCCATCATATATTGGTATGCAGATTCATAGTCATTTGCGATGTCTCCATCTAGGATGGCTTCCCTAATCGCGGTCTTAATTTCTCCAACTGCACGAGAAGGCTCCAAGGTAAAATGCTCCATGATCATCTCCCCAGAAATGGGTGGTTCCCAATTACGTAGGTTGTCTTTCTCCTCGACTTCTTTTAGCTTGACAATTACTTCATCATAGTTCCTCAGATAGCGTTCCACCTTACGTTCATTCTTGGAAGTAATATCAGCACGACATAGGGTCATCAAGTCATCTACGTCATCACCTGCATCGAAAAGAAGGCGACGAATTGCAGAGTCACTAATTTCCTCCTTGGTTAGCGCAATAGGTCTAAGGTGCAATCGCACCAACTTTTGCACATACTTCATCTGGTGGTCCAAGGGCAGCCTAAGTCGCTTGAAAATCTTAGCAACCATGCGCTCCCCTACTACCTCATGTCCGTGAAAGGTCCAGCCATGCTCTTTGCTAAATCTCTTCGTGGGTGGCTTTGCGATGTCGTGTAAGATTGCCGCCCATCTCAGCCATAGCTTGTTCGTGTGCTCACTGATGTTATCTAAAACCTCGAGGGTATGATAAAAATTATCTTTATGTCCCTTTCCATTGCGGATATCTACTCCCTTGAGCGCCTGCATTTCCGGAAAAAAGAAGGGTAGCAAGCCTGTTTCTTCAAGCATCTTGAAGCCTCTTGATGGTCGAGGACTGAGGATAATCTTGTTGAGTTCCGAAGTGATTCGCTCCTTGGATATAATGGAAATTCTAGATCTATTTTCGGACAAAGCTCGATAGGTCCGATCCTCGATTTCAAAATCAAGCTGGCTAGCAAATCTAATCGCACGCAACATCCGAAGCGGATCATCACTAAAGGTTTGACCAGGTTCAAGAGGTGTTTTTATGATCTTTCTTTCGAGGTCGATTAGGCCCTCGAATGGATCGACAAGGCAACCAAAGTCATCCTTATTCAAACTAACCGCTAGGGCATTGATCGTGAAATCGCGACGATTCTGATCGTCTTCAAGACTACCGCTTTCGACAGCAGGCTTCCGTGAATCAGCCCTATAGGACTCCTTCCTAGCACCCACAAATTCAATTTCTAAGTCCTTGTGCTTAATCATTGCAGTTCCAAAGCGTCTGTAAACTACCAATCGTGGAATGGGTTTCAATTTCCCTGCAAGTTGTTCTGCAAGTTTGATACCACTGCCAACACAAACAATATCCATGTCTTTCGATGGTCTGTCGAGTAAGCGATCTCGCACATAGCCACCAACTACGTATGTAGGATATCCTAATTCGCGTGCCGAATCTCCAATGAGTTCGAAGATCTTCCGCTCATATTTCTCAATCCTAAATATCATACTAAGGCCACATCTGTGTAACGTTCCCTGATCGATTCAAGAGTATCAAATATCTCATTCTTGTCATAAGAAGTTACGAGTATCATTCGAAAGGGCTTGATATGTGGGTAGCCCCTGAAATAGTTGGTGTAGTGGCGTCGGGTTTCAAAAACACCTAACTTTTCGCCTTTCCAAGCAATAGACATTTCTAAATGACGTCGGGCAACTTCTACTCGTTGTTCCAAC
>CAZMYK010000925.1:0-1883 GCA_964570435.1 uncultured Saprospiraceae bacterium
TGCAGCTTGAACCGAAATAAAGTAGATTCCAGCCTTCCCATTGAGGTCACCTTTATGTAAGCTCACTTGAGATTCTTCCGTACTACTTGCGAATACTGTCCTACCTTGCAAATCCATGATCCTAAGCTTCTTGATTCCTTTCTGAGGACCTAGGTCAATGGTGAAATTTCCATCTTCCAAGACAGGATTAGGAAAGACCGATATCAGATCTACCTCTTCCTGCTCAAAAGTGTGCAAGAGATTATTACCACCATTGATCAGACCTGAAGAGGAGGCGGAGGATACCACTGAGATATTATTGATATTATAAGTCTCATCAGACCAACTTGTCTTCCCATTAATAATAACGACCAGGCTATTTCCGGACACATTATTGGCAGAAACAGTCTTCAGCGCAAAGCCGTCAGTATTGAGTGAAATCGGAATCTGGCTCCCTCCATCAACAGCATAGTATACATTGAGATAGTCCGCAGCTTCCATCTGAGCAGGGGTCAGCCCTTCAATATTCATTGAAATATTAGCACCTGAAGCACATGAAATATCAATCGGCGCTGATGTCCAATTTACCGTTTGCTGAGTAATGCTTTGACTAGGTGATGACCAAGGAAGGTCGCACGTAGGAGGAGAAGAAGTCGAGTTCATAACAACCCCAGTTCTATTGCAGGCATCGAGATTAGATTGCCAGCTAGCACCCACAGGTCGAATACTAGCTTTCAGAAGGTAGTTAGATCCTCCTGGCGGTGGTGAGGAAATTCCAATACTTACATTCGCTGTCCCACTTCCCGCAGAAACTGTTTCACTTCCTTGCGCTAGCCAGCTATTTGTCGCAGCATTCCATAACTCAACGACAACATCTCTTTGCTGGTCTGCGGTGTAATTAATCGAGGCAGATATCGAAGTCGATGAGGTCAATGTAGCTGGCAAAGAATTACAGTCTACTGTAGGATCTAAAGTTGCACCTGACAAGGTGATACCCGTTCGATTACAAGCATCAATATTGGATTGCCAGCTAGCACCCACTGGTCGGATACTGGCCTTGAATTGATAATTAGATCCAAGAGGTGGCGCAGAAGCGATACTGATAGCAACATTGGCCACACCTGAACCTGCAGAAACTGTCGTGCTACCTTGTGCCAACCAAGAATTTGTAGTGGTATTCCATAGTTCGATCACCACATCTCTCTGCTGGTCGGCGTTGTAAGCTACAGAAGTATTGATTGTTGTTGCGCTTGTTACATTGGTGGGCAGGGTATTACAATCAACAGTTGAACTCCCTCCGCTGTTAGGGTCGTCCACTAATTTCCATGACCTTGTCCAGTCGTAGAAGGTTGTCCTATCTGCTAAGGGAAGGTTCATATTATCAAAGCCATCCCTTGGTTTATTCCAGTCATAACTTTCCACCACCATCCTGAGATACATGGTAAGATCAAAGTCATCTGGGGGAGTAATGCGATGTACTTCCTGACCATCCAAGAAGAAAATCACCTCATTGGCGTTTTTCCACCACACACCATAGACATGGTAGTCCCTCCAAGCCTCTTCACCTATTGGCGTCTTTGCACCATTGGCATCGATATTAACCCCACATCCATTTGGTGCCTGCCTGCTATGGGTATTGGAATTGATACTCCTAATATTCTGATCAACCCATCCGCGATTAGGCAGATTGGGATAGGCATCGATTCCAACGTTCTCAGTGACATCCAATTCTGTAACCCTATAGTCACAGCTAGATGCTGGCAAGTCATTCCTTTTATTAATCATCCAGAATGTGGATGAAAGTGCTGTTCGATTCGCCTTCATCCTTGTTTCAAAATAGCCGTAAGTGGTCTTGCTCTTGCTTCTAACGAGACCTCCATTATGCGTCCAACCACTAAAGGGAT
>CAZMYK010000926.1:0-1883 GCA_964570435.1 uncultured Saprospiraceae bacterium
ATCAGCTTAGCCTTGCCAAATAACCATTCCAACTTATCTAGATCTTCTTTATCAATGCTAGAATTGCATTGTACGGCATACATTAAATTGGGAGTGCGTTCAAAGAAAAGAATCATCAAGACTAGGTTTACGTTCGATCAAAAAGCAAAATTAATCTTTAATGTCAAAAACAGATATATTATATATTTAAATATAAAAAAAATGAGGCCGATTGAGATACCGACCTCATTTGGTATTAAGGCATTGTAATTTGCATGTGTTAAAGTCCCACCCGTGTGCTAACAGGTTTTGCAAGTAGGTGCAAAATGAGGTAAGAAATGTGACCCTAGAAAACGAGTTTTTGTAAAATAATCTATTCGTGCTAGGGTAATAACCAAATGAATAAGCTCCCATGACTGGCTTTTTTCATCTTGAGCTCTTCTAAATTGTTAACTATGAGACGCCAATATTTTATTCTTCTTTTCTTCTCTTTCTCAAGTCTGCAGTTGTTTTGCCAAACGAAGCAAGAACTGATATCAGCAAGGACCGTGATAGATATCAACCAGGGCTGGACATTTAGCCGTGGAGACCTCGGTCCTGAGGTGAGGGAAGCCTCATTTAATGATTCGGAATGGGAGTCTGTAAGTATTCCACATACGATGGAATTAGTGGAAAGAGATTTTCACCACTTGGGTGATGAGCCAACCCAAGAATTCTTTCAGCGTTTCATTGGATACTACAGGAAGAAAGTGAAAATTGACTTGACTGCTGGTCAACGAGCTCTACTAGAATTTGAAGGAGCACACCAAGAGACTACTTGCTGGGTCAATGGAAAACTGGTGGGAAAGCATGGTGTCAGCGGATTTACACCCTTTCACTTTGACATAACACCTTTTTTAAGTACTTCGGGCAAGGAAAATACGATAGTCCTTAGTGTAGATAATCGGAAGAATGAAAATATTCCGCCAGATGGGGACCGTTTTGACTACATCCTTTTTAGTGGATTGTATAGGGATGTCTATTTAAATATTGTGAATCCTGTACATGTAAGCTTTAACTGGGAGTCCCTTGAATCAGGAATGTTTATAACTACTCCGTCAGTTAGCAAGGAGAATGCTACTGTGTCTATAAGGACCGGCGTGAAGAATACCAGTGAAAAAGCAAAGGATGTTAGGGTGGAAAGCTGGATCCTGGATAGCGAGGGCAGGATTGTTAGAAAGTTGGCTAAGTCACATGAAGTTCTTGCTGCTGGGCACCAGGTTTTTATGCAGACTACCTCCATTAAGGACGACCTGCGTCTCTGGTCACCTAAGGATCCCTATCTCTATCAAGTACAAACAAGGGTCTATGATGAAGGACGTCTTAGTGATGTGAAGTACACAAAGTTCGGGGTGCGTAAGATTGAATTTGTGGATGGTCGGGGAATGCTATTGAATGGTGAAGAGATTGAATTAGTGGGTGCCAACAAACACCAGGCATATCCCTACATTGGAGATGCCGTTCCTAATTCATTGCTGCGAAAGGATGCCTTACAAATAAAGGCATCAGGGATGAATGTGATAAGACTAGCTCACTATCCTCATGACAATGCCTTCATTGAAGCCTGTGATGAGCTTGGAATTTTGCTAATGGAAGAAGCTCCAACTTGGATTGAAATGCGTAGAGGTAAGTTTTTTGATAACCTAGTAGAAGCTACGAGAATTATGATTCGAAATCACCGGAATAGTCCATCTATTTTTTCATGGAGTGCCGGGATTAACCACAGAGGTCCAGTCGAAGAGTTACACTACGCATGTAAGGAGGAGGACCCTAGTAGGGCCACAGGTTCCAACGGTAGTCCCTGGACTGGTCCTAGAAATTCAGGGATCGCGGATATCTATACACCCATGGATTATCAGAATATG
>CAZMYK010000927.1:0-1881 GCA_964570435.1 uncultured Saprospiraceae bacterium
GTTAATTTGTGCCGCTTGATCACTAAGTTCTCTGATGAAATTGTTTTCGATTTCTCGTCGTATTTCCTCCTTTTGTCTTTGCGTGAAAATATCAGAAGTCATGACCAAATGCTCCGTGGACCAGGACAATAGATTCTTAAACCAAGCAAGTACATCTCCAAATGCAGACTGACCAGCCTCAAGTCCAACATAGCCAGCAATCACTGACCCATCCACTTGTCCACAAATTCCACCCACAGCCCTACTAGCAAGAGTATCGGAGGATGATATCATAATATCACAGGTGGAAGTCCCCATCACTCTCACTAAGGTATGCTCATCGACCTTAGCACCTACTGCACCGGCATGGGCGTCAAAAGTACCCACTGCGATCACGGTCTGCGTTGTGAGCCCTAATTTACGGGCCCATTCTTGATTAAGTTGTCCAGCAACCTGGTCAGAAGTAAATGTATCCTGGTATAGCCTACTTCTGAGTTTACCTAGGTAGGGATCGAGCTTCGAAAGGAAGGCTTCATTGGGCAATCCACCCCAGTTTTCATGCCACATTGCCTTATGTCCTGCAGCACATCGACTTCTGCTAAATGATTTCAAATCTTTATTGTCAGCCAACAAATAGGTAATAAAGTCACAGTGCTCCATCCACGTAAATGCCGACTCTGCAAGCTCCCTATCCTTGCGGACGATATGTAATATTTTGGCCCAAAACCACTCTGAAGAATAGATGCCTCCTACGTACTTTGTAAAGTCTTCTCCACCCCAAGTGCGTGCCACTGTATTGATTTCCTCGGCCTCCTTGATTGCAGTGTGATCTTTCCAAAGGACCATCATGGCATTGGGGTTGTTTTCAAACTCACTTGTTAATGCAAGTGGCACACCTTTCTCGTTGATCGGTAGCGGTGAAGAGCCTGTGGTATCAACACAAATCCCTAGTATACGCTCAGGTGGTATATTTCCTTCTTCTACAATGGACTTAATGGTGTATTCTAAGCCTTCAATATGATCGGCTGGATGTTGTCGAAATTGATTAATCTTAGCATTGCAGTATTGATTGTTTTTCCATCTTGGATAGTAGTAGACCGCTGAAGCAAGTTCATCACCAGAAGTTGCGTCAATCAAGATCGCCCTTACTGAATCCGTACCGTAGTCTAGTCCTATTACATAAGTTGACATATGCTCAGCTCTGACTTTTTTAATTTAGCCCTGTGTTGGTATTATAGGTAGGTAAATGTAATCAAAATAAAGGGCTCTTTAAATAGACAGTTTTGCTAGGAATTCTTTCGTAAGATTGAAAGTCAGCGGCTATTCTAGCTTTGCCTTCTAGCGCTTTTGTGGGGAGCTCGATTTAGTAGATCAAAGGCGATCACACGCTTTGGAATATGTTTTCCAAAAAGGTAAAGAATTGAGAGGGTTATTCCTTAGCATTAAATTTTTACCTGCAAGTCGCTTACAAACTCGAAATTTGCAAGATGACATTGCCCTTTTTCCTTCCTGTATCAACATATGCGTGTGCTTCGACGACTTGGTCCATTGTATAGACTTTGTCTATGGTCGCTTTGAACTTGTTTTCCTCAAATAGACGTTTGAGAAGCTCTAGTTGGCCTTTGGTTTCCCTCGCTACATCCATTCCTTCGACTGTTTTGAATATTCCTCCCTTCTTGAGTAGTTTTTTGCAGCTTGCTTTTGATGCCTTTCCCACAGCATCAAAGACTATATCAAACTTTGCTTGAATAGAATCTAAGCCTTCTCTATCATATTGCACGATATTTGATACTCCCAAAGATTTTACGAGGTCTAACCCTCTAGAGCTGCACACTGCAGTAATTTTTGCAGTGTATTGTTGAGCAATCTGAATAGCTGCAGTACCGACAGAACCAGTTGCTC
>CAZMYK010000928.1:0-1879 GCA_964570435.1 uncultured Saprospiraceae bacterium
CTAAAGGAAATCAAAAGAGGCACAGTCACAGAAAGAGCTTATTTCGATAAGTGTCTCATCTCATTAAGTTGATTCAATAAACGCCGCTCTACCTTGTTTCTATGCCGCTTCTAGTCCATTTAATGATGGAATTTCGACTCTACAATTCTGTTAAATCAAAAGAGGCCCTAGATCAAATCAAGAGCCTCTTTTAAATATTACTTTAATTTGATTGGACTATCTGGCATTTGCTGCCGCCTTAGAGAATCCCTTCTTTTCTGTTTTGGCCTTGGACTTCATGCTTAAATCCTTGGTAAGATCACGCACTACTGGTGTCGCAACGAAGATAGAAGAATAAGTTCCTACAAGTACCCCCACAAAGAGTGCAAAAGCAAAACCTTTAATTGCGCTTCCTCCAAAAAATAGTAAGGTTGAAACAATTAATAAGGTCGTCAAGGAAGTAATTACTGTCCTTGAAAAGGTACTATTGATTGCCATATTTAGTACCTCATCGGTAGATTTGCCGGTGTAAATGCCCAAGTACTCCCTTATTCTATCGAACACTACCACAGTATCGTTGATCGAATAACCAATCACCGTCAAAAGGGCTGCAATAAATGCTTGATTAATCTCGAGACTGAATGGTAGTCGACCCCAAAGCAGGGAGAACAAACCGATCAAGATTAATGAATCGTGGAACAAGGCAGTTACAGCTCCAAGTGAGAATTGCCACTTGTTAAATCTAATAAAGATATAAGCAAAGATCAGGATCAGAGCAATGATACCAGCTAGATACGAACTCTTCTTGATATCATCAGCTATCGTCGGTCCGACCTTCGAAGAACTAATAATATGCGTTGTGTTCGTTGCATCTGGTTCGATAAACTTGTCCATGTTGATTTTACTAGCACCAACGATTCCTTGAAGTCCCTCTCCTAGGGTCTCTGTAACAAGGTTTATAGCCCCTTCATCTGTATTATCAATTTCAAACTGAGTCACAATGTTGAATGTATTATCAGAATCCACCGACTTCACCACTGGTTGGCTACCAAGTATCTCCGCTAGACCAGTTTTTAAAGTTTCAGCATCTATGTCTATCCCTTGTTCAAATTGTACATTGTAAGAGTAACCTCCCTTGAAGTCAACACCCAAGTCTAGGCCTCTAGTGAACAATGATGCCATACCCGCAATGATAATTGCTCCTGAAATCACATAGGCTATCTTCCTCTTTCCTACCCAGTCAACATTAAGGTTGGCGAATGCATTCTTAGAAGGCGGCGTCCAGAAACTCATCTTCCCTGTTCTTCCTACCCACCAATCGATTAGCAATTTCCCAACGAGTACAGCTGTAAATACGGAAGATATTACACCAATGATCAATACAATGGCGAATCCTTTGATCGGTCCAAGTCCATAAAAGTTTAGAACTAATGCAACAAGGATCGTAGTTACGTTGGCATCTATAATTGCAGAATAAGAATTCTTGAAACCATCCGAAATGGCAGCCAGCGAAGTCTTACCTGCCCTCAATTCCTCTCGAATCCGTTCGAATATGATCACGTTGGCATCCACGGCCATACCGATAGTCAATACGATACCTGCCATACCAGGAAGTGTAAGCACTGTATTAATCGATGCCAATACTCCGAAAATAAATACGAGGTTAAGAAGTAGCGCAAGTATCGAAACGATCCCACCTCCACCATAGTAGAAAACCATGAAGACTAAGATCAACAAGACCCCAATAACTAGTGATCTCAAACTTCTTTGTATATTTTCTTTTCCCAACGATGGACCTACCGTTGACTCCTGTATGATAGTAGTCTTAGCTGGTAGCTTACCAATCTGGAGGATGTTGGCTAAATCGACGGCTTCTTGTACCGTGAAACTTCCAGATATA
>CAZMYK010000929.1:0-1874 GCA_964570435.1 uncultured Saprospiraceae bacterium
GTTGTTGAAACAGAAGAAGATGTCACAAATGATGATGTAACTGATGAAGATGATAATGACGAAAATTCTTAAAATATAGCTCGAAGGGTCCATTTTTTTTGGATTTCCATTTTAATCGAAACCGGGGAGTAACTGGAGGAGATGAGAAAGGTAATGCGCTTAGCTCTACTTCTTAATATCCCAACATATAATTCCTACCTAATCTTGTTGAGCAATTATTGATTTCATCAAGATATTTAAGTACTTATCTGGCCATAAAGTTATAATTAGAAGAGTTTGCATCTTCCTCGCTGGAAATAGTTCAAACGCATTCACTTTTCAAATAATGAGCGCGGAAACCCGTTGTTAAATTTGACATCTATGCATTGTTGATCATAGATAATTTCACCATCACTTTTTCCATCCCAATTTGACACTCTGACAATTCTCCTTGTCATCAATTTAACACCTTCAAAAGACTCATAATCAACTTCCATGAGTAGAGGATCGATGGGTGCTAAATCAAGTTCCTTGACAGTGAAAAGAAACTGGTCAATAAGGTCAGTTGAAGGGTTAACATACAAGACATACTTATCCTGAACCTCTCCTATATTAGCATCAAATGTCATTTCGACAATTTTGTATTCAGTCGAGTCAACGGTCCTCGAGGGTAACAATCGGTGGCGAACGCCTTCATCTAGTAACTTCTGCATCATTGTAAACCAATAAAAGTTGGTTTTTCTGATAAAACTGGCAAACTGAACTTTACTAATTTCGTTCGACAACATACCATTGACTCGGACCCAAACGGAATCTCCGTCATATCCTTGCGTAATCGTATCTTCCTTAATCGGAAATTGCTCTGCTGGTAGGTATTGAGCCCATGACAATTCTCCATTGAACAGGTATCTTTCTTTCGAAACGTTTTTGATATTTCGACTCACAGCGTTGAGAGAATAAGTGTACTCAACATCCTTTAGAACATTCAAATCATTCATTGAACCGACCTTCTTCACCACTTTTTCAATGACCTTTCTAGCTGGATTGACTTCTTCGCTACTTTCTACCTTTGAATCTTGTGTTTGTTGTTGATTACAAGCTAAAACGCCGGTCATGATGACTAAATAGATGAATACATTTCTCATAGTTATTTGTTCTTCAACTTACTATTATTGACTAAGACATTCATTTTAAATAGAACTAGCAGCTTTGCTCGTTGACGATCCAGTTGTACATGGGTTTTCAAAACCAGCTAGCATTATTCCTATAAGTTAGCAAAGAATTACTGGCTATTGATTCATTTTCGGAGGCAAATTTCAGATTATCCCTCCTTGTAGTGCCGCTTTATGTGTGAACCGACAGGGTCAATCCCTTACTTAAACGTCTGTGTCTTAAGAAGTTCTCCAGCTTCATTGTACACGTCCCAAGCACCCTTTTTCTTTCCGTTTTCGAATTCACCTTCGTCCCACAGTTGACCATTGGCATGATAGCGTTTCCATCCACCGTGCTTCTGTCCTTGATCGTTGAAACCTCCACTCGCTCGCTTTTCACCAGTCTTGAAGAACCACTCCCAACGTCCAACAATTTCTCCCTCCTTGAAACTGCCGGAAGATTGCATTTGTCCATTATTAAGAAAGTACTTCCACTTACCAGATTTCTTTCCGTTTTTGAACGATCCTTCGCACGAGACTAGGCCATTCTTAAAATATAGTTTGAAGGGTCCATTTTTTGGATTTCCATCTTCATCGATTCCTGGGATGTCTTTCATCTTGCTTTTTTGAATAGTGGCCCATTCTAAATTTTGAATCTGTTTATAATCAATTTGTACAATTCAAAAATAGCATATTTCTTCTTTACTAGGTAGGGTGAGATGGCGGTAGGATATCACTTACCAG
>CAZMYK010000930.1:0-1867 GCA_964570435.1 uncultured Saprospiraceae bacterium
TGCACGATTTCACTCCCTAACTCTCTATTTAACAGGTCGATCAACTTAGACTTGCCCATTTGAAATTCATTTTTCAAAGGTGCTGAATCAAGGGTGATATATAGACAACCACCATGAAAGCTCAGATTTCTTGTATGATTATTGACACTTGCACCTAACTTCTCCTTCCAGATTTGTTGGATCTTTGCATTGTAGTAACCTGGTGTTATTTTACTCTGTCTTACGAATTTCTTTAAGACATCCCTTATGGGCATGTCATTCTTCTTCACCTTCATCTGATTTGTTTAAATAAGAACCATTTTTGATAACAATCTTCTTATACGAAACATTCATTTTTTCTAAGATATTTACCACCCTATCAGTATCTGTATCGCTAATAAAGACTTGCCCAACTTCTTCGGCTTCAAGTAATTCTATCAAATGACTCACGCGTTTATGATCTAACTTATCAAAGAGATCGTCTAAGAGGAGGACCGGTTGAAGTGACTTTTCTTCTGCAATAATCTTGTATTGGGCTAATTTTAAGGACAAAATAAATGACTTCGTTTGTCCCTGCGACGCGAAGTTCTTAACTGCCTTGTTGTTCATCTTGAATACTAGATCATCCTTGTGTATCCCTACACTAGTGCGGCCTAAAATTCTATCTTTTTCTAGACTTGCCTTTGCTAGCTCGATAAAGGTATCATCATGCATGTGTGATTTATAGGTGCAGGTTGCTTGTTCTTGGTCTTTGGAAATAGTTCTGTACTTGTTTTGAAATACTAGCTCAAATTCCCTAGCAAAGGCGCTTCTCTTTTCATAGATCTGTACACACGCCTCCTGCATCTGTTCTGTGTAAGTCAGCGCCATTGATTCTGAAAAATTACCTGACTTAAGGCATAATTTTAAATATGCATTTCGCTGGTACAGCAGGGAATTATATTTAATCAGATGTCGCAAATAAACTCGGTCAATCTGTGAAATGGTATTGTCAAGCAATTTTCGTCTCTCAACACTTCCATCTAGTAGTAAATTTTGATCGTTAGGAACAATAAATACAACAGGAAACCGACCTATGTGATCCGCCAATTTTGGATAAGGCTTAGCATTCACCTCAAAGATCTTCTTCTTGCCCTTGACAAACTTGCATACAACCTTCTTATTATCAATGCTTGCTGCAATCCTCATAAAACCTTCTCCACTTAAAATAAGATTCCTATCCTGTCGTGTAAAGTTACTCTTCGTCATGCACGACATGTAGATAGCATCTAGAAGGTTAGTCTTACCCATACCATTGTAGCCCACGATCGCGTTATACTTTGGGTCGAAGGTGAAGTTTTCGGAATTATAATTCTTAAAGTGGGTAAGTTGAATACCTTGAATCTGCAACTAAGAACGGATTATAATTGAATAAAATCTCAATGTACAACAAACAATAATGATAATCGACTCTTATATATACAGGTTCAGAAAATAATGTTTTATCTTTACAAACTTAAATCAATACTATGGCTGAAGTAATAGAGAAAAAGAGCTCACGAAAGAAGGGAGCAAAGTACAGTAAAGAAACCTACCTGACTTGGTATGAAACTATGCTTCGCATAAGGAGATTCGAAGAAGCAACTCTACAGGCCTACGGGAAACAAAAAGTTAGAGGATTTTGTCATGTTTATATCGGTCAAGAAGCCATTGCAGCTGGACTGGTCTCTGCGATAAAGCAAGAAGATCCAGTTGTCACAGCATATAGACAACATGGCATTGCCTTGAGTAGAGGTGTGTCATCTGATTCATGTATGGCGGAGTTGTATGGTAAAGAGACTGGTTGTGTGCAAGGTAAGGGAGGCTCAATGCACTTCTTTTCTAAGGAACATTACTACTTTGGTGGGAA
>CAZMYK010000931.1:0-1867 GCA_964570435.1 uncultured Saprospiraceae bacterium
CTCCGAAGATTATTTATAATCCGAGGTATCTCTAAATTCTTCTCCACTTTTTTTTAAAAAAAGCTAAAATCAATAATAAAGAAAATTTTACGCCGTTAGTTTAGTGGCTTGAGTAATAAAAAGCGTCTACTAATTAGGTAGTTATTTTAAAGATTGTATTTAGACCAAATAATTGGTCTGTAAACTTGCAGTAGAAACTAAGTTTGAAAAATGAAAAAGATTGTAAATTCTCTAGTTTTATTTGCCTCAGTTGTGCTAATTCTAAGTTCTTGTGGTAGCAGCAATTATGGCGAATTAACCGGTGTGCTTGACAGACCATCATGGGGCGGAATTAATCCTTATGGTATGGTTTATATACCATCTGGAACTTTACACATCGGTCAGTCAGACCAAGATGTGTTCTCAACGTATACCCAGCGTCCAAAAGCGATTTCTATTCAGGGATTCTTTATGGATGATACTGAAATTACCAATAACGAATACAGACAATTCGTGCATTGGGTAAGAGATTCTATTGCCCACACTATTCTCGGAGATTTCACAGAAGATGACTATGGAAATGAGAAGTTGGACTGGGAGTATGAAATAGACTACTCCGATGAAACCCTTGATGAGATGTACTACCAAGGTGACATGGCATTCAACGGCAAGCGAGAACTAGATGCTCGACAGTTGAACTATGCGTATGATTGGATTGACTGGAGAAAGGCAACTAATAGAGATGTAAATAGAGCATCGCTAATTAATAGAGATGAGGTAAACATTTTCCCCGATACATTGTCTTGGATCCGAGACTTCACCTACTCTTACAATGAGCCTTTTACAAGAAACTACTTTTGGCACCCAGCTTTTGATGACTACCCAGTTGTGGGTGTGAATTGGAAAATGGCTAAGGCTTTCTGCCACTGGAGATCTGCTCTTTGGGATCAGTACAATGACAGTGGGGTGAACACCGAAAGTTTTAGACTACCGACAGAGAGTGAGTGGGAATATGCTGCAAGAGGAGGACACGATTTGTCTCCATACCCTTGGGGCGGACCTTATGTGAGAAATACAAAGGGATGTCTTCTTGCCAACTTTAAGCCAGGAAGAGGAAACTATCCAGAAGATGGTGGGATGACTACTGTTCCTGCTGATGCCTACTTCCCGAACGACTATGGTCTTTTCTGTATGGCTGGAAATGTAGCGGAATGGACGGAAACTGCTTACGAGCCTAATGCATATAGTTTTGTTCACGATCTTAATCCTGATATGAAATATGATGCTAAGGAAGATGATCCTGACGTACTAAAGAGAAAGGTTATTAGAGGAGGTTCGTGGAAAGATATTTCTTACTACATCCAGACAGGAACGAGGCACTGGGAATTCCAAGATACAACTAAGTCATATATCGGCTTTAGATCTACCTTGACTTACCTAGGACGTTCAATAAATGATTTCAAATAATTAGATAATTATAAAGCATGGCGCATCGTTCAGCTGTTGCGCTTTGTACGAGATAAACTGCCAACTCATTATTAGTGCTACCTGTAGCACAAAGCGCTATGCCGATGCTTGAATCGGTGAACATTAACATTATTTATTCAACTAACTTTAAATTGTAAAAAAAATGAGTTTCTTAAAATCAAAGGGTTTCAAGTATTTCAAAAACTTAATTATTGGTCTTGGTGCAGCAGCTGTAATGATGGGTGCATTAGGTAAAATTAATAGTGAGCCATGGGGTGGAACAATGATTACTATCGGTCTAGTAACTGAAGCAATCTTATTCGCATTTCTTGGAATTATTGGACCAGAAAAAGATTACTACTGGGAAAAACTTTACCCAGGTCTAGACAGCTACAAAGCTAATCTTTCGCCTCTCGCTGCA
>CAZMYK010000932.1:0-1862 GCA_964570435.1 uncultured Saprospiraceae bacterium
CATCCTACTCGGGATTTGGAAGGGCTATCGGTACAATAGGTTCTATGAATTTCGAAGGAAGAGTATTTCAGCATAAGTAAGATTAAGCATGACTTTCTTAGAATTGAATTCCTTACATTTACTTCTTCAGAAATAAAACGGCAGCATATCACTTGGAAACCTTTTCGCTATATCAACTAAATGAATACATTAAGAGAGTCATAGCCTTAAATTTTAAGGACTCGATCTGGATCAATGCTGAAATTTCACAGGTTAAACTGTCTCGGGGTAACTACTACCTCGACCTGATTCAAAAAGAAGAGGATTCCGAAGTAATCAAAGCCCAGTCTTCGGCAATTATTTGGTTTCGCAAGGCTGCCTTTCTCGAAAAGAAGTTCAAGAATCTCTTCCATTCCATATTAGATACTGGAAATGAAATCCGGGTTAAGATCAAGGTAAATTTTAGTGAACGGTATGGATTCAGCCTAATTATTGAGGACATGGATGCCAGTTATACCCTTGGTAAAGCTGAAATGCTAAAGCAGGAGATCCTGAATAAGTTGAAGCAAGAAGGTCTCTTGTTTAAGAACTCCAGCCTTGACTTACCAATTGTCCTTCAAAATATTGCTGTCATTTCGTCCCCAACAGCTGCTGGCTACAAAGACTTCGTCAGTCAACTTCAATCCAATAGCTATGGCTACGGCTACAATTGCCAATTGTTTCCTGCCGCCATGCAAGGTGTTGCAGTGGAAAAAGAAGTCATTGATGCAATTGAAAAAATAGAAAAAGTTGGATCATTTGACTGCATTGTTCTGATTCGTGGCGGAGGTGCTAAGTTAGATCTTTCTGCATTTGACAATTATGCGATCGGAAAGCGGATAGCAGAATCAGGTTTGCCTGTAATAACTGGCATAGGACATGATATCGACTCGACCATCAGCGATGCTGTCAGTCATACTGACCTCAAAACTCCCACTGCCGTTGCTGACTTTTTGATAGAATGGAATCTTCACTTTGAGTCCAAGCTTACTGACCTAGGTCTAAGGATACAAATGACCTACAAAGACCGAGTTCAAACAGACCTTCAAAGATTAGATATCCTGCTACAGCAGATTCGTTTCGCAGTAGAAAGAATTCACTTTGCAGAAGAAAAGAAATTACAAGAAATAAAGATTCATCTCTTCCACAACCTTGATCTGCGGATAAAGAAAGAACAAGAAAACTTGAAGTTTGCCGAACAACAGGTCCAAATATTATCTCCGCAGAATACACTTAAGCGTGGCTTTGCCATTGTAAGGCAGGAGGGTAAAATCGTTGCGAGCAAGAAAAGAATTAGCAAAGAAAAAGTCATCGAGACAGAACTCAGAGATGGCATACTCATAAGTGAATACAAAGAGGAATGAAGTACAAAGAAGCTATCGAAGAATTAGAACAAATCCTGGCTGAGATCAATGGTGCGGAGGCAGACATTGACCTGCTCGCAGAAAAGCTAAAGCGCGCTACTGAGCTGATCAAATTCTGCAAGACCAGGCTTAGATCCACGGAAAGTGAAATCAAAGAAATACTAGGTCAGGAGGACTAGGCAGTTTGTCTCTTCTTTCTAAGCGAAATCAAAGATTCCTCTAAGGCTGGGGCCTTCCACTTTTCCATGAAATAGTGCACCACATAGGATAGAAAAACGCCAAGAATAGACCCTAAAATCACGTCTTCGAGAAAATGATGGCCTAGATATATCCTAGAAAGAGCAACAAGTAGCGCAAGAATGAATACTAGGACACTTGCAAAATTGTTCTTCAGATATATGCCCAAGAGACTCATCAGCGCAAATCCTGCCATTGTATGACCAGAAGGAAAACTTGTTAGTCCCACATATGGCTGCACAC